>JAGVKP010000028.1 GCA_020050475.1 Candidatus Babeliales bacterium | reverse complement strand
ATGGGCTGAGTTAAACCTGACAAAAAACTATGGACAATGCCAGTACGACACTGAAATTTTGTTAAAAAAACAGGAAATATTGCAGCAGATGCAAAAACGAAAAATTGAAAAAATAGTGGTCGTCCCAGGGCAAGAAAAGCCAGTTCTCAAGCACCGCAATTCATTTTACAAGATCTACGAATTTTTTAAGGGTCGTGTTCCTCATCGACGTAATACCATCTAGCGTCTTGGGCTGATTATCGCGACTATCTAGATTTGCCCATCATGATCGTGGTATACCGATTAAAAAGGGTGGGCAGTGAAAAAAGAGATACTCTCAATTATTCTGATAGCGGGCAGCATATGTTTTTCTATGGAAGAAAAAAACGAGGCGGCAAGCCAAGCGGATGATCCAATTGCCATCCGTGAGACAATACACAAGCTGTGCGTGGAAAAAAAATATGATGAGGCGCTTTCCTGGTACGCCAGAGGATTGCTACGCGTCGAGCTCGATTGGGTGTGTGTCGAAAATAAGAAATTGTGTAATATCCCCAAGCTTTTTGCGCAAAACATAAATCAATTGGATACGTTTTTTGTTGAATACCAGAAAAAACAATCAGATGCTCTATGCCGAGAAAAAAGCCTCGAGGCACTTAATTGGCTTGAGAAAGAAACAAAATCAAATAACCTTGGTGATCTTTCCTGGATCACTGTCTTTGTGCAGCAGATTGCTCAGATAAATCAAAAGCCGCTCATCCATGAAGAATATGACTATCTGCGCAAAAAGCAGCTTCTGGAGTTTCGCGAGCAACTTGAGTCAGTTGAAAAAACACCGCCCCTACGGCGCGCCACCAAGTAGGTATTAATCGTGCCGCAGGGCGGAGGTAATGAACTATTTAGGAGCGATCGCGGTCATCAGCCGATGATGAGCTTGAATGCCCATTTGAGCCTGCGTGCGAGCCTGATTTTGCTTCAGGACTCTTTTTCTGGATTGATTCGAAAAATTCAGCATTAGTTTTATGCTTTTTCATCTTATCAATTAAGAACTCCATCCCCTCGACGGTATTCATCGTAGAGAAGAACTTACGTAAAATCCACGACTTATTAAGTTCATCTTCAGAAAGTAAAAGTTCTTCGCGACGCGTACCAGAAACGAGCAGATCAAATGCTGGAAATACGCGACGGTTAGAGATTTTTCTGCTCAGATGCATCTCCATATTGCCGGTACCTTTAAACTCTTCGTAAATCACTTCGTCCATACGCGAGCCGGTTTCTACCAGTGCTGTCGCAATGATGGTCAATGAGCCGCTTTCTTCGGTGTTACGTGCCGCACCAAAAAATCTTTTTGGGCGCTGGAGCGCATTGGCATCGATACCGCCGGTCAGTACTTTACCTGATGCAGGAGCGGTCGTATTGTAGGCGCGTGCTAAACGGGTAATAGCATCAAGAAGGATAACGACATCCTTGCCCCCTTCCACCATCCGCTTGGCCTTTTCAAGCACGATCTCTGCTACCTGGACATGGCGCTCTGCTGCTTCATCAAAGGTTGAGCTGATGACTTCCGCATTTTTATTTTTAATGGAGCGGCGCATATCAGAAACTTCTTCGGGGCGTTCATCGATTAAAAGAACGATCAGATAAATTTCCGGGTGATTGGCCAAGATGCTTTGTGCGATTTCTTTAAGCAAGACCGTTTTACCCGCTTTTGGCGGTGCCACGATCAGCCCACGCTGACCTTTACCAATGGGGGAAAAGATATCCATGAGTCGGGTTGAAATAAATGCTGGATCAGATTCCAGATTAAATTTTTTATCCGGATGGAGCGGCGTGAGTCGGTCAAACATCAGTCTGTCGCCTAAAGTAGCCGGGTCGCCATTGTTGACGCTGTTTACTTTCAAAAGAGCAAAATATTTTTCGCCATCTTTGGGTTTTCGTATGACGCCGTTTACCGTGTCGCCAGTACGTAAATTGAATCGTCTGATTTGCGAGGGTGAGACATAAATGTCATCAGGCCCTGAGACGTAATCAAATCGAGCTGAACGTAAAAAGCCAAATCCATCAGGTAATTTTTCTAAAACTCCCCCTACTTCGATCTCTTTATCCGGATTTGCTTGAATGTCGATTATCTGTCGAATAAGTTCTTCTTTGGACATTAGGCTGGCGCCTACAATGCCGAGTCGACGAGCCTGGTGATTAAGATCAACGAGGCTTAACTGGCGTAATTCTTCAGGTGTCATAAAAAGAGATCTCCTTACACAAAAATAAATTGGTTGTCCCTGAAACAAACATGAAACTAACAGTGGTCACGTCAAAAAGAGCTACGAAACGGTTGTTCCTGTTCGTTGCTCACCACCTACTATTTTGATTTACTTACCAAGATTGAATGTCTTCAGGAGTGTGGAATACAGATCCTGAAGTGACTATTTTTCTTTATACAGCATTAGCATAACGGGACTTGCAATATAAATAGAAGAGTACGTCCCGAATACAATGCCGATTAAAATCGCAATCGATAGATCGCGTAATGCTTCGCCACCAAGGACCAAAAGAGCGACAACGGAAAGCGCTGTTGCGGAGCTGGTTAAAATGGTACGGCGCAGGGTTTGATTGATACTGAGGTTAACAATTTTTTCAATAGTATTGCTGCGCATCTGCTGTAGATTTTCTCTAATACGGGCAAAAATGACAATCGTATCGTTAATTGAATATCCCAGAATGGTCATGATTGCGGCGATAACGTTCATCGAAATCTCTTTATCAGTGACCAAGAAAAAGAGAAGGATGACAATTGCATCGTGAAAAAGAGATATAACCGCTCCCATACCGTAGGCAATGGACCAAAATCGCCATGCAATATACATAAGCATTAAAATGAGGCCCAGAATGACCGCTTTTATCGAATTCCAGCTCAGTGCAGCGCCGATTCCTTCGCCGATACTATCTATCTGCAGTACCTTGACCGTGTTATCGGGCAGTTGCTCTTGCAGAGCCTGGCGAACCGATTCGCCAAATGAGGCAATATCAGCGGGGGTTTCTTTGGTACGAACCAAAATTTCGCGAGAAGAAAATTCGCGGGTAGTGATGCCATGAAGCCCGGATTTTTCTATCATTGAAATGACGTCACTTGGTTTGATTGGATTACTAAAACCCAAAAGAATTTGTGCGCCGCCGGTAAATTCAACACTGTAGTTGAATACCTGCCCGCGCGTTACT
>JAGVKP010000042.1 GCA_020050475.1 Candidatus Babeliales bacterium | reverse complement strand
GTCACCAGTTGGAGCTCATCAACTAAAAGATGATAAAGTCGCGAACTTTTGCCGGAGCCCAAAATCCAGGAAAGTACATCGAGCGGATAGTCAAGTTTTGCACGAGCGCCGGGAACTTCGAATGCAAGCATCACCATTGGTTGCTGAACGTCGCGATAAACGGTCACGTTTTGGTTTATCAAATCGGCATGGTGATAGAGCTCATCTTGCGTGTATGATTTATCGGCCGGAATATGCCCGAATAATTTTTCTGTTTTTGCGTAGACATCTTCAGGATCGACATCGCCGACGACGACGAGCGTCGCGTTATTTGGCACGTAATGTTTTTGGTAAAAATTGACTAGAGCATCGCGTTTTAAGCTCCACAGATCTTGCTTAAATCCGATAATAGGGAAATGATACGGATGATCAGGAAATATCGCAGAAATCATCGCTTCGATCAGTGTCGAGGGGTAATTATCCTTATACATTTTGAGCTCTTGAATGACTGCTTTCATTTCAGAGTTGAGAAACTCTTGTTTGAAGGTACAGTTGCGCATGCAATCTGCCATGATCTCTAATGCTTCGCTCCAATGATGCGTCGGCATATCAAAAAGATAGCCGGTGTAATCATACGAGGTGAATGCGTTACATGAGCCGGAAAGTTTATTGACGATTAAATTAATATCTGATTCTGAAAGTTTTTGTGTACCTTTGAAAATCATATGCTCAATCAGATGAGCAATCCCTTTTTCGCCAGTTTGTTCATGTTTTGAACCAACGTTGTACCAAAGTTGGAGAGATACTTTAGGTATAAGATGCTGCGGACGCACAAGTATGGTGAGGCCGTTTGGCAAGATATGTTTAAAAACTTTTTTGGTAGCGGTCTGCATAATTTTCTTTAAGTAATGAGGGGCGGAACGTTTTTATTTTTATTAACCAATCTACTTGCTCAATCGGAAAATGTAAAAAATCGCTTCTGCGCAGCTTGCCAACATCTGTCTATTTGATATCTTGAGCTCACGTATCGGTTAAATAAAAAAGAGAGCGTATGAAAAACCCGATAGCCCTGATTATTGGTACGCGCCCAGAAGGTATCAAAATGATACCGGTTTATCATGCATTTAAAAAAGCAGGAATTCCGGTCGTATTGTGTTCCACGGCGCAGCACCAACATCTTCTTGATGAGATATTTTCGCTTTTTGATGTATACCCTGACTTTCAATTAGGCGTTGGCAAAGCTCACCAAGATCTTTTTCATATTACCGCCAACGGTTTGCTTGCAATTCAGCAGTTTATTCGGGACATAAATCCTTCTTGGATAGGGGTACAGGGGGATACGACCACCGCCTTTGCCGCAGCACTCGCCGCTTTTTATGAATCAATTCCGGTTATTCATGTTGAGGCCGGTCTGAGGACGCCGACGATAAAACTTCCATTTCCCGAAGAGTTCAATCGCCGTGCGATTGATATGCTTGCAAAAATTCATTGCGCTCCGCATGATGATGCAGTCAATAGGTTGTGCGAGGAAAGGATTGAGCAAAGTGCTATCGTAAAAACTGGTAATACCGTTGTGGATGCTCTTCATCTCATTAAATCAAAGATCGAAGACGGTTCTATTTGCCCATCACCAACCCTAGTGGATGCGATACAAAAGAAGCAGTATCGGCAAAGCGTTTTAATTACGACGCATCGAAGGGAATCTTTTGGGCGTGGCATACGCGCTATTTTGCAGACGGTCAAAAATATGGCGATTGCGTTTCCCGATATACGATTTTTCTACCCGTACCACCCGAATCCGAATGTCCTTGAAGCTTTGAAAGAGATAGATCTTGCAAGCGTTGAGAATATCCTTCTGTCTGCCCCGCTTGCCTATCAAGATCTTGTGTATCTTCTTTTAAATGTCGATTGGGTGGCTACCGACTCGGGTGGTATTATTGAAGAGGCAGTAACGCTTTGCAAACCAGTCTTAATTATGCGTAATGAAACTGAGCGTATGGAGGCGGTTGACGCTGGCGCAGCACAACTGGTTGGTACGGATGCGCCGACAATTTTTGCAGCTATGCAAAAGCTTGCGCGAGGGGAATCTTCTTTTAAGCAGGTGCCACATTTATATGGTGATGGCGATGCGGCGCAAAAAATTATCCAAGCTTTTCTGCGAGTTGAAAATCAACATTTACAAAGACGGCAACCTCTTGTAACTACCGCAGCTACTGCTTTTTAATGCAAAAAAAAGGATTGAGAAAATGAAAAAAGTTTGTGTTGTTGGGCTTGGCTATATCGGCTTACCAACGGCGATCGTAGCTGCCCATAATGGCTATGAAGTAATCGGTTTTGATATTGATGAGCAAAGAGTCGCGCGTATTAATGCCGGCGATCCGGTCATTGAAGAGCCGGAGATTGGCGAAAAGCTTCTTCCGGTAATCAAATCCGGTCGCCTTTATGCTTCGACGATCATTCGTGAGGCAGACTGTTTTATTATTGCCGTGCCTACCCCTTTTCATGATGACAAAACGGCAGATCTTGCCTATGTATGGGCTGCGGGCGAATCGGTTGCATCAGTTATTAAAAAAGGGGATGTCGTCATTTTAGAGTCGACCGTTCCGGTTGGTACGACTGAAAAATTGGCTCATCTTCTTGTCAAAAAATCCGGTCTTGAAAACGGTATTGATTTTTTTGTCGCGCATTGCCCCGAGCGTGTTTTGCCGGGCAATATTTTTCGTGAGCTGGTGGTTAATGCGCGTATTATTGGTGGTATTGATCAGCAAGCGATGCATAAAGCAAAAGAGTTTTATAAAAAATTTGTCAGTGGGCCGTTGTATCTGACCAATGCTGCCACTGCTGAGATGGTAAAATTGGTTGAAAATAGTTCGCGAGATACCCAGATTGCGTTTGCCAATCAAGTTGCAGCAATGGCGTACTCAATGAATCTCAATCCATTTGAAGTGATTGAGCTTGCCAATAAGCACCCACGGGTCAACATTTTAAACCCGTCATGCGGCGTTGGTGGGCATTGCATAGCAGTCGATCCTTGGTTTTTAATTGAAACGTTTGATAAGCATACGCGTCTTTTGCGCGCTGCACGGGAAATTAACGATCAAAAACCGATGGATGTTGTGGCTGCTGTACGCTACGAAATCGCAGACTTTGAAAAAAAACGAGCAAAAAAGCCTTCGGTGCTTCTGCTGGGGTTGACTTACAAACCGGATATTGATGACATACGCGAATCGCCAGCGCTCTTGATTGCTGAACAGCTGATCGCCAACCAGATTGATATCATGGTCCATGAACCACATGTCGACCAGGAAACATGCCAACGTACTCTTGGTAGGCCGTCAGTCAGTTTGATTCCCGCAATTGCGCAGGCTGATATTATTGTCTGCCTGGTTAAGCACACCGTATTTAAAGCTCTTGATAGAAAAGTTTTGGGCTCTAAAATTGTGCTTGATATTTGTGGTCTTTTATATGAACGGCACAATCAGATTGGCCAAGAGCAGATTTACTGGCCAGCTCATAATGATTTTTACCGCATGTACAGAAAGGATGGGGCATGAGACAGCTTTTTTTGCAACAAGGATTAATCACTTTAAAAGAGGTATGCGAGCCGGTCCTTGATGATCATTTAGTGATGGTTGCGGTCCACTATTCATGCATTAGCCCCGGTACTGAAAGTGCCACGGTGAGTGGATCGACCAAACAAAATCTTTTTCTTACCGATATTCCAATTAAGATCGCCAAAGTTTTGCATTCATTGGCGACTCACGGTATGCAGGGGACCAAGGCGCTTATTAGGGAGCGACTTCAAGGAAATATTCAGGCACTCGGCTATGCATGTTCCGGTCGGGTTATTGCGGTCGGCAAAAAAATTACCCGGTTTCGCGCTGGCGATTATGTCGCGTGTGCGGGAGCTGGCCTTGCCAATCATGCAGATATTGTTTGTGTTCCTGAAAATCTGATCGTTCGCTTGAAAGATGAGACGTTTTTAAAACAGGCAAGCTATACCACCCTTGGCGCCATTGCGCTTCAAGGGGTGCGCCGCACGCAACCGCAGCTTGGTGATGTAGTAGCGGTCGTGGGGCTTGGGCTTTTGGGGCAGCTAACTGTTCAGCTTCTGCGCGAAAATGGGTGCACGGTGATCGGTATCGATCTGGTGCCTGAGCGACTTGAGTTGGCAAAAAAATTTGGGGCGACGTACGTCTTTAATGGCGCCGATGAAATGCTATCAAAAGAGATTGCTGCGCTTACCGCTCACCATGGTGTCGATGCGACCTTACTTACTGCCGCAAGCAAAAGTGATGCGCTCGTGCAGCAAGCGATGGAGATTACGCGTAAAAAAGGGAAAGTAGTAGTAGTAGGAGATGTCGGTCTAGGCCTTGAGCGCGCGCCACTTTATGAAAAAGAGATCGATTTTTTAATCTCCTGCTCGTACGGGCCGGGTCGGTATGATAATCAGTATGAAAAACGAGGCGTCGATTATCCGTACGCCTATGTACGCTGGACAGAAAATCGTAATATGCAGGCATTTCTTACGCTCGTTGAAAACAAAAAAATTGATGTCGACACTCTCATTTCGCAAACATTGCCGGTGCAGGATGCGGCGCAAGGATATCACCTTTTACAGGGAAAAAAAGCGATCGGCGTGGTGATTGATTTTGCGTCAACGCGCGAGCAAGAGCCGACCTATCGTCCTGCAGTAGCGCTTGCACAACCGACGCAGATGAGCGAAATAAAATTTTTGCCTGCCGCAAAAGGTGATGTGCGCGTGGGGGTCGTTGGTGCTGGTGGGTTTGCTAAAATTAAACTCATGCCGATTATTGCACGATTAAAAGAGGTTAAAATTAATGCGGTCGTCGAACCGCATACGGCCAATAGCTTAAGTGTCGGGCATTTATACGATGCGCAAGGAGTTTTTAGTAATCACGAGGCGCTTTTTAATGAAGATTTAGTCGATGCGCTCGTTATTGCTTCGCCGCACACCTTTCATGCTCAGCAAGCGTTGACGGCATTAAGCCATGGAAAAGCGGTCTTTATTGAAAAGCCGATGGTGACTAACTTTGAGCAGCTTGAACAACTTTTTTCGTTCTTAAAAAATCATCATCAAGCGCCGATCTGCGTTGATTATAATCGTTCATTTGCCCCCTTTATAAAAAAAATTAAGCGGACGATTGCGCAGCGAACGTCGCCACTGGTTGTCCACTATCGGATGAATGCTGGGTTTATTCCCAAAGATCATTGGATACAGACTGAAGTTGGTGCTGGCAGGATTATCGGCGAAGCGTGCCATATTTTTGATCTCTTTTGCTACTTGACTGATGCGCGTCCGGTAGCCGTTTCGGTTGAAGCAATTCGGCCGCCAAATGATGACCTTTTTTCGACCGATAATTTTTCGGCACAAATAAGTTTTGCCGACGGTTCGATCGCGACACTGTTATATACCGCACTCGGTCATGGTGGATTAAGTAAAGAGCGCATGGAGCTTTTTTACGATTCAAAAGCGATCGTCATGGATGATTACAAAACATTGTGCGGCTATGGATTGCCGCAGACATTTAATGAAACAACCACTAACCCAGACAAAGGGCACGAAGCACTCTTGCGCCAGTTTTTTAGTGAGCTCAAAAAACCGCAATTTACGCCACCTATTTCGCTTGAGCGGCTTTATGATGTCGCGCATATAACGCTCGTGATTGATCAGCTTGCGTGCGCTGGCGGTGGTACGCGCGAGCTCAAGCAATGAAAAAACTACTCTTTTCGTGCGCTGCAGCGATACTTTTTATCTTTCTTTCGCTGGTTATTTATCAAAATACGCCGCATGCAAAAGAGGCGCATTGCAATCCTGACTCATTCGGTTATGAGCGAATTGCGCTGAATTTTGCGCATGGCGGCAGCCTTAAAGATCCTACAACTGATGAGATGCCGCCGCAGCCGCTTGGCTATCCGTTTTTGCTTGCCGGTATTTTCAAGTTTTTTGGCAACGATTATCGCCCCGTTATACTGCTTCAACTCCAGCTAGCATTGGCGACTATTTTTTTAGTTGGGGTGGCGGCAAGCCATCTTTTTGGCAACGCGGCCTTTTATCCGGCAGTACTGCTGGGCGTTATCAATACCGGTTTTTTGGTGTATCCGCATTTTATTTTGACGGAAACGGTTCTTACGTTTCTGCTTGCGTTCTTTTTAGAACGGTTTTCCTGTTTTGTGTCATTTCGCTCGTATCCTGCGCTGCTTGCAGCATCATTTTTGATCGGATGCTCTTTAGCTATCAAAGCAATTGCTCTTTTTTTTATCCCTGTCTTTTTTCTTTTTACTGCATTTTATTTGTGGCAGTTCCGGATGAAATCCTTGCATATGATTTTTATTATTGTTGCAGTATTGCCGGTTCCGCTCATGGTGATGAGTTACAACTATCATCTGTATGGTTCATGGCAGATTGCACCGACGATGCACGAAAATATTTACGTCTATTTTTTAACGCGCGTGAAAATGCGTGAGCAAGGTATTACGTTTGCTGATGGTAGAGCCCAGATTGAACAAACATTCGGCTCGCTGCCGCGCTCTGATAGCCGTCGTTGGCTAGCAGCTCAGGAGCAATTACATTCTTATTTTCATCAAAAGCCGCTTCTTTTGCTTACGGTATGGGGATTGAATTGTATCAAAACGTATAGTGGGCTCTTTGCGACGCAGCTTAAAAATCTTCTCAATCTTTCATGCAAAGATAAAGAGCTTACCTTTTTTAATACCCACGGTTTTTTTTGGGATCGCATGAAAGGGTATATAGCAATGGGCGCATTAAGTACGTGGGTTATCTTGGCAGGTTGGTCTGAGCTCATTCTCATGATGCTCAAATATATGCTTTTAATGGTGGCTGTTGTTTATCTTTTAAAAAGAAATAGAGCCTTGATACTCTTTTTTTTAAGTTATATCGCCTATTTTGCACTTGTTACCGGCCATGAAGGGTGCGCGCGCTATCGCATGCCGATTGAGCCGCTTATCATCATTTTGGCTTCATATGGTATACTTTGGTTTATGCAATGGCTCCAATCACGGAGCAATCGGTCAAAAAATAGTCAAAAATGGGTGCCGGCATGAATGTTTCTGAAAAAATTGTAGTAGCGATTCCTACGTATAATGAACGAGAAAACGTAGAAAAATTATATAGCGAAATAAAAAGCCTTAATCTGCCAATAGATTTTTATTTTATTGATGATGATTCGCCGGATGGTACTGGGCATTTGTTAGCTGAGATTGCCCGCCGCGATAGTTCGGTACGCGTCTTGCATCGATCGCGTAAAATGGGGCTTGGTACGGCGCATATTGAAGCATTTCGCTTTGCTCGACAGCAGGGATATGGATACTTGATGACGATGGATGCCGATTTTACGCATCATCCGCATTTTATTCCGCATATTACCGCACGCAAAGATTCTGATATTGTTATCGGTTCTCGTTATGTGGGTGGAGCTGCGATGACCGGCTGGGGCAAAATTCGCTTACCATTCACCCTTTTTTGGCGCTGGATGATCGCGCGTGGCCTTGGTATGCCGTACGATTGTACTGGCGCATTCAGAATGTACCGCGTCGATAAACTTGATCCGGCCGTTTTTGAAAGACTCAGTTCGCGTGGATTTTCATTTTGCATGGAGTCGATTTATTATTTTAAAAAAGCGGGGTTAGTGATCAATGAAGTGCCGATTAAAGCGCATATCAGGCTGCATGGAAAATCAAAACTTTCTATGAGCATTATGCGCGAGGCTGCTGGCATGTTTTTAAAACTTTTTTTTGATCGCTTGCGACGGCCAACAAAAAGAGCGGTCTCATAATGCAATTAATCCAAGCAATTATACTTGCTGGTGGCAAAGGAGAGCGCTTGTGGCCGCTTTCGCGTGCTAAAAAACCCAAACAGCTGCTGCCATTTACTGATGGCAAATCGCTGCTTGCCCAGACGATCGCTCGACTTTCATTACTTATTGAGCCTGAATCAATCTCTATTATCACCAATCAAGAGCAGTATGAGCAGACGGTTGCCGCTGCTGGCAACTTGGTCGGTCAGGTTTGTGCTGAACCGGTGGCGCGCAATACGGCGCCTGCAATTGCTCTTATGGTGCTCAAAGCGATGCAAAAAAATCCTGATACGATCTTAGTTTTTGTCCCGGCTGATCATTTGATTGATCAAAATGAGCGGTATGCAGCTGCGCTTGAAAAAGCATGTGCGTACGCAGCGGAAAAAAAATGTATCACGCTTCTTGGCGTCAAGCCACGAACGCCAGCGACCGGGTACGGCTATATAGAATATGATCGCAGTACTGATGGCGTAGCTCGCGT
>JAGVKP010000035.1 GCA_020050475.1 Candidatus Babeliales bacterium | reverse complement strand
GTACTGCTTTTTCTTGTTCATCAAGCAAAGCGAGTTGGTCTGCTGCTACCATCAGTTCATGGCAAGGAATCATGTAGGCCTGCGTGATCTGCATACCTTCAGGACAATTGATTATTATTTTAATCGGTGTACTGCTTTTACAATCGCAGGGAGTCTGCAAAAAATGTTGATTCAATTCACGCGCGATAGCAAGAGGTTGAATGACTGAAGCATTGATCAGCTCATCTTTGATAGATGAAAAGAAATCCCACAGGGTCATAGTGCGTGTGCAGCGAGCTGGATCAAGATCGACCGGCCCTGAAGCTTCATGCTGATCGAGAAAGGTAAGAAGGTTTTCATCGGTCTGGTCGTCATGCATAATTATCATATACATATATTCAGGTGAAGCAGAAAGCTGCTGCGGATCGTGACTGAAAAGCGATGAGGCGGTTATGCACAAGATGCTTAAAAGAAGATGTATCATAAAGATCCCTTTTTTTGATTGAGACGATAACTCTTTTTATGTAACGCTGATGCACGTATAGTTTAGCACAATCGACTATTAAGCAAAGAAGGTTATGTGATGGCTGCTCCTTTTGTTTTGGTTATTCTTGACGGTTTTGGGTATAGCCAGGAGCAAAACGGTAATGCAATCGCGCAAGCGCAGGCGCCATTTTTGAAAAAAATGATGAACGGGCCTGATTGTGTACTGCTCAAAGCCTCTGGGCCGGCAGTGGGATTGCCCGAAGGGCAGATGGGCAATTCGCAGGTCGGGCATCTGACGATTGGAGCCGGGCGGCGCATACCCGGTATGTTGCTTATTATTAATCAAGCGATCCAAGACGGCTCATTTTTTAACCATCACTATTTTCAACCAACCAATACGCAGCTTGCCAATGCGCCGGCGATTCATCTGATTGGTCTCCTTTCTGATGGCGGGATTCATAGTTCGATTTATCATCTTGAAGCATGGTTGAAAGCCCTCAGAAGAATAACTGATGCACCGATTCTGGTTCATGCAATTCTTGATGGGCGCGATGTGGCGCCCCGTTCTGCCGCTCAATTTCTGATGATGATTAATCCCTGGCTTCAAAATTATCAGGCCCAGCTTGGGTCAATTCAGGGGCGCTACTATGCAATGGATCGCGATCGCCACTGGGATCGTACTGAGCAGGCATTTGATATGTTGACTGAAAAAGCAAGTGTGCACTTTCCTGATTGGGCGGCTGCTCTTGAGTATTATTATGCTGCCACTATTTCTGATGAATTTTTGCCGCCCACGCAGCTTGATGCCATGCGATGCATTAAGGTAGATGATGCGGTCATATTTTTTAATTTTCGGCCGGAGCGCATGCGGCAACTTATTGAGCGTTTTATCAAAGAAAAGAGTCAGGAGCATGCAAGCTACGGATTGTACAGCATGATTGATGTTGCCGATACGGTGCCGCATCTATTTACTCGTGAAAAAATCAGCGGCACGCTGAAAGAAAAATTAGCTGCAGCATCAAAGCGCATCTTTACGATCGCTGAGACTGAAAAATATGCACACGTCACCTATTTTTTTGATGGCCATCGTACTGAAAGTTATCCGGGCGAGCTGCGCGTGATGATTCCTTCAAAAATCTGTCGCTCGTATGCTGACAATCCGTGCATGGCTGCCCCTGAAATTACGCAGACGCTCATCAAAGCGCTCGAGCAGGATATGGCCGATTTTTATCTGGCCAACTATGCCAATGCTGATATGGTTGGCCATACGGGTAATTTAAAAGCAACTATTCAGGCACTAGAATGCCTTGATGGCCAGCTAGCGCAGCTCGCGGCAGCAGTTGAAAAAAAAACGTGGCATCTTACTCATCACGGCCGATCATGGTAATGCAGAGCAGATGATTGATAAAAGAACCGGTGAGCCGCATACCGCACACACTGATAATCCGGTACCGTTCATCGTACTTAATTTTTCAAAGCATTACGTAGAGCCAATAAGCACGCTTGGCGAACTTGCCGATATTGCACCCTGGATATTAAAGCAGATGCTGAATTGAGGTAGTGCGGGTTGCCCTCAGTGGGCATATGCGGTATAATGACATGCAGTATTGATTTCTCAAAATTTACCAGGCAGCATTACGCTATGAAAAAATTTTTAACGTCTGCTTTTTTAGTTTCCTTGATCATTTCATCGACTCTTCGTCCTGATGAAGATTCGTGGAAAAAATGGTTTGGTAATTGCGCTGGATTTACGGCAAGTGGTGCGGCGACGTTTGCCGGGACGGTTATTTTTTCAAATGCGCAAACCTACGAACAGCTGGCAGGTGGTGCTGCTGTTTCCATACTTGGAACAGTTGGTACCAAGTTTTTTGGTAAAAAGCTCGCTGATGATGGTGATAGAACAGAGATTGGCTTAGGTATAACAACAGGTGTTTGGGGTTATTTTACTACTGCACTTATTTGGATCACTGCCTTCAACGAAAAAATGCTCGATATACGTGTAGCTCAAAAAGTTACTGCAAAACCAGGTATACCTTTAGTCACTCAGTTTTCAGGTAAAAATGATTCAGTCTGCAATCCATCCCTACTTTGCTTATCTTTTGGCATTTGTGCATTTGCACACTATTCTATGCTAAGGAGCATTAAACAGTTGCGTGAATTTAAAAAAGAGCCGCAGAATATGCCGCCAATAATCGTTACAGGAGGAGATGTGCTGACTGATGTAAAAAATATTGGCATGAGGCTGGAGGCACTAGAAAAAACTGTCAATACTGATAAGCGAACATTCACAGAAGATATAAAAAAAATACGCGAGCAGCTGGCTGCAAACACAAAGATAATTACCGGAATACAACAAGATTTGCGGGGTTCCAAATGGATGAAGCGCAGTGACTTAAATAATGATAAAAATAATAATCTAAAGTTGCTCATTAAAGAGACTACTGACTAAAAAAATAACAGCTCTGATTTTAGATGTAAAAAAGCTTTTTTTTCCATACTGAAATTGATGAGCGCTAGACCTCTGATCATAACGGTCTGTTGCTTGACGACACTAAATCCCTTTTTTTCAAAAAACGGTTTTGCAGTGATGCTAACGTCTGCATAAATGCTAGACAGGCCAGCGGTGTGCGCTTCATTTTCGAGAGCATTCATTAATGCAGAGCCAACTCCTTGCCCTTGAAACTGATGATGCACATAGAACCGATCAAGGTGTCCGTTCGGTTCCAGTTCAGCAAACCCGACGATCATATCGTTTATAAGTGCAACAAACGGTTTTGTTTTTTCAAACTGCTCTTGCCAGCTACGGCAACTGTCGGTTGCATGTGGTGGTGCCACACGTGAACTTTCAGGGGCCCATGCTTCTAGCTGCTCTTTTGTGTAATCTTGCGCGTTAATTATGTGTATCGTATCGTAGCGAATGGCGCTTAAATAAGGCGCATCACCATTTTGGTAGCGCCGTATTTCAATCTTTTTTTTCATCGCTGTGCATCGTACTGAAAATAGACAAATCCCTCATCATCGCGATCCGTTTCGCGAAAGCCGATACCGGTGTACAGTTTAATTGCCGGTGCATTGACGGTGCGGGTTACGAGGCGTATTTTCGTGACGAATCGCGATTTTAAGTCATTAATCGCATGCTGTAAAAGCTGGTACGCATATCCTTTTGAGCGAAACTGGCTACGGAGTGCCAAGAATAAAATAAACCCATCGTAAAAACTTTTTTTGTAATACGCGACGAATCCGACCGGTTCTTGATCGACGTACCCAACTTTGATCGTCAGATTACCGACGTGCTCTGGTGCCTTTGAAGAAGCACGGTTTTGGAGCATGTACTCTGGGGAAAAATCGGTCGAATGCTCACTGACCAGCCAATACCAATCGTTTTTGAAGATATCCAAAATAAATGATTTATCCCGTTCGGTATCAAAATCCATAATCGTTAATGGTGCGGCTGCTACCTGAGTGTGGTAGCGTGCATACCAAATGGTCGCTCCTATGCCGGAGCCGAGGATCAGGAGTGCGACAAGTAGTAGGCGACGATGCGTACTATTCATAGTTACTTTCATGGTTTTGAGTGGAGGAGCGGTACCGTATTTTTGCAAGCATAAGCCCATGTGCTGGCGCATTAGCAAGGGTATGACGCTGATTTTTTGCTGCCAAAAGAGCGGTAATAGTACTAATGGGCAAGTGTGGCCGGGATGCAACATCCAGCGCAGCGCCGGTGATGCGTCTGATCATATAGCGCAAAAAGCGCTCTCCTTTAAATTCGATGCGCCACGAGCGAAAGCGGTTCAGGTACACTAGATTAATTTCATCAATGGTGCGAACGGTACTTTCTTGATCGTAGCCGCTACAAAATGAACGAAAATCATGCGTGCCGACAAAAAGCTGTAATGCGTTCTCGAGTTTGGTAAGTGACACAGAGTCATCGACAAAAAGACCGTAGCGAGCGGCAAATGGCAATGGCCGCTGTAAAAAAAAATGATACCAATACGTTTTTTGAATGACATTATGCTGAGGATGAAAATCAGCAGGGGCTACGCTTGCATGACGAATAATAATTGATGATGGCAAACTTCGATTAAGCGCTACCGCAAGAT
>JAGVKP010000048.1 GCA_020050475.1 Candidatus Babeliales bacterium | reverse complement strand
TTTTTTGAGCGCCTTCTTGATTGGCTTAAATTCATTATCGTGGCAGATAAGGGCATGAAGTTGACGTTTATTGAGTTGTCGAGCAGCGGCGATATTGAGTCGTTCATTATCGATGACGATAGTCAGCTCTTTGTGCGGGTCAATATCATACGTGACAAAAAGGTGCTCAAGGATGCGTATATCCGGTTTCATGAGATGAACATGACCTGATATGACAATGCCATCACAGAGTTCAAAAACCTGCTTGAGCGCTTTTGTATTTGCTAAAAGCTCAAACGAGGCCGGATCCCAATTTGAAAGGATAAAAAGGCGGTGCCGCCGGTTGCCGTGTTCATCAACTTGAGCTGCGCAGCGCTTGAAAAGCCGAATGCCGTCTTTAAGCGGTGTTATCCCCTCGACAAACAGGCTTGGCGTGAAAAGTACTTTGCTGACAGCACGTATAAATCCGGCGTAACTTGCATATTTTTTATTGCCTGCCAAGTGAGTTTCTACCAGGCGTATGATTTCAGGACCACTGATCGTGCCACAAAGCCAATCGCACATAATTTGAGGCAGACGATGTGCATTGTGAAAGACCAGTGGGGTATCCGGTCGGCGCGGCTCAAGGGTATCTAAAAATTTCATAAACATACGCTCGGCACTGAACGGATTATAAAGCCCCGCAAGCTGCCAGGGGCCGGCGAGCCATAAAAAAGAGAGCCTATTTGATTGCGTTAACACGCCGTCAATATCAAAAATAATTGAAGCGCCAGCGGCAAAACGGGATACGACTAAAAGGGTACAGATAATTTTGATACCGAATGCGCGGCGATCCATAGACACTCTCCTTTTTGGCATGAGTACCAACTGCTGCTGATACTATACTCAAGGGTGCAGGTGAGTGCAAGATTTCGGATGCGACGGCTTATGTTTTGATGCCGTACTTTTTTTTGAACTCTTTTTGTGCTTGCGAAACGTTACGTTTTGCATGCTCTTGGTGAGTGCAGACGACAATTTTTGCCTGCGGATCAAACGCTTTTAGGGATTGTGCGTACCCTTCATGCGTTTCAATGGCAATGTAATCGGCTTTATTAATCTTGAGCTTTTCAAAAACGGCGCGGTAAAACTCAGGGCTTTTTACCTGACGCACATCTCCTGATACCACCATTTCAAACTTTGTGAGCTTAGGGTATTTTTCTCGAAGTGCTGCCGCTGATTCGCCATTATAGTTATCAATGATGCATACGCGATAGCCGAGCTCGCTAAGCTTTTCAATAAACTCCCACGCGTCTGGATTGAGTTCCATTACCTGTGCATTTATTTTTGGATCAAAAGCAATCTCTGCCAAGTTTTCAATAGCCGCTTTGTCAGAAAGATCGTGATGCGCACGAATTTTGGCGCGGACCTCTTCAAGTATCTGCTGCGCGGTCAATATGCCGAGCAACGATTTATAGATATATTCAGGGGCTTTTTTGCCCTTCCAATAAACGGCCGGTCGGCTTGTTTGCTCTCGATGCTGATCGATCGCATGAAGTGCATTAAAAAATTTTTCGGCTAAGGCATCCTTGGGGTTGCGGCCACGCATCAGCGCCTTGGTGCCACTCCACGCAGCGGCCCACCCAGCAGCCTGCGTAGCCTCTGCCGTATTTGGTTCGACGAGGAATGTATCGAATGGTACGAGAATGGTTTTAGCAGTGAGCCCTGGACAGGCGAGCATAAGTGTCAACAGCGCGGCAAGAGAAGTACGACCTAAATTCATGCATTCCTCGGCTAAAAAATTCAACAAGCATATTTTTTAGGATAGCATGAATTTGAAAGTGTTCAACTTTAATGGTGGCCAGCCGTGCGATTGAGCGCTGGGGACTATGGATGAGCGGCTGTGCGCCGGATCGTGTGCGCTGAATCTTTTTGCGAGTGAAAAAGCGGTTTAAAATAGGTAATGGCAATCAGGATGACCAAAATCCCGATTTTGACAAACAGTGAAACGGATGATTGATCTTCCATTGCTCCTCCCTTTTTTTCATACCCGCTTTAAAATAATTACAGATAGATTATAATACTAAGAATGGGTCGAAGTATAGTATTTTTTTGCTCCAATCGATTCATAAATAGATTCATAAAAAATTTGAATGGGTAGCGTGTCAGCAGTCGTCTATAAAGAGCTCTTACTTGATCATTATCGCTCGCAGCGGTATCGCGGGAAGGTGGATGCCCCAACGTTTACGGGGCAGGAGTATAACCCGTCCTGCGGCGATCGTATTGCGTTTGAAGGGGTGGTCAAGGATGGTATTATTGAAAAACTTGCTTTTTCGGGGCATGGATGCGTTATTAGCCAGGCGGTAGCATCATTGCTTGCGCAAAGCTGTTGCCTCCAGCCAGTACCGGATGTTATGCTCATGGACGCAGAAAAAATTATCCAAATGATTGGTATGCCACTTGGTCCGACGCGTCTTAAATGTGCCCTTTTGCCACTGCATGCGCTCAAAAATGGGCTCGCAGCTGCCCAAAAGGATCAACCTCAGCCGTAAAAAAAGGAGCGTGCATGCTTGATCACTTAAAACTTATGCACGCAATCAAAGAGAAATCCGCCCTTCTTTTTGCGCCGCTTGATGATCAGCTTGCGCAAGCTGCGGTCCTTTGGCATCAAATGAGTAGCGATCCTGATCTTGAACGTAAACTGTCAACTGCTCGCGCCGAAAAAACGATTCCGCGTTGGCACGGTTCGCTTGCCGCAGCTCAGCAGGTCATGCCATGCAAAAAACCGTATCGCGTTATTGGTATTGATGGTTCCCAAATTTATCCTGATAGGCATTTTAATGCTCAGTGTGCGCTTATTAATATCGGTGCCGTCACCCTGACGTATGACCACCGATCAGCGGTGAGTGTCGCCTCCGTGCCGACTATTCTTTCGCCGCTTGATCAAGAGATTCCGCTGACTGCGGATGCAGTCAATGCCATGCGGCAAGAGTATGAACTTGCGTATGCAGTGAGCTATTGCCAACCAGATGATGACCTGCCAACCATTTTTCTTTTTGATGGATCGCTCATATTTTGGCATTTACAGGCATATGAACCGGAGCTGCGTGCCCTTTTTTTGGCCCGTTATCATGATCTCCTGCTCAGACTTTATGCGCAGAAAAAAATAGTCGCGTGGTATATCAGTTTTCCCAAAAGCAAAGAGTTAGTAATGCTGGCGCGCTACGTAGCCTGCGATTATCAAGATCATCGCTGCGATGCGGCGCAAAAAATTGATCGCATTGTCGATACCGATCTGGTCAATCTGTATTTAAAGTCGGGAGAGCGCACTATCATCTTTGAGCATCAATCTTTGACGGCGCAGACCTATTACGAGCCGATGCGCCCTTGCTTTTATTATCTTCAGACGGATGAAGAAATAGCGCGCATAGAATTGCCTAAGTGGCTCGCGCAGGATGCATCAGCTGTTGAATTAATAAGCGCATGCATATACGATCAGGTCAATAAAGGATACGGTTATCCAGTAAGTTTGGCTGAAGCTCATGAGCAGGCGGTCGTGAAAACGCCGGATCGCGAACTGTTTTATCATCTGCTTACCAAATATGGTATGAGTGCGGGAACGCACTTTTCTATTTCACAAAAAAGCGCTAAAAAGCGTAGAATGAGCGTGTAATTTTTTTGTATTTTTGACAAAAAGAGCATTGTGTGGGATAGTTGATCTGTCTTTTTTTGCTGAAAGATAGCCCTTTTTATGCTCAAAAAAAAAATTACTCTCGGTTTATTTTTAACTCTTTTTATGCATCATCATCTCATCAGTATTGATTTTTTCTGGTGCGTGAAAATGCCATTTACGTATGCATTTTCTGTTTTTGCTTTTTTTCGAAAAAAATTTGGCGTTGTTTCACGCGAAGATCTTGCGCGGTCGGAAACTAAATGGGAAGAAAGTAATAAAACCACGTTTGAATCTCTTACAAAAAATCATGAAACGTCATTTGCAAATTTTAATAACCAAATTCAAGCGCTAAGACAAAATAATGAAGAAGTCACCAAGCATCTTTTGGATGCAAAGAAGAGCCAAGAAGATAAGCAACAAACACTAGATCAATTAATGCTAAACTTAGCTTCTAGGGTCAGTACCGATTTCGAAGAACTACAGAAGCAATTTAAGGATGGTGAGGTGGCAGTCAAACAGGAGATGAATGATCTAAAATTAGCATTGGACCTTCAAAAAAATGAGATTGAATCAGTTTTTCAGAATCTTCAGCAAACATTGGTGCAGACCTCCGAGCACATGAAAGAGTTTGCTAATGAAGAAAACAAAAAACTACTGGAGATATACCAATCTTTTTCAAATAGCCTTGATGTCCAAAAGAAAAATATCGAAGAAAAAATAAATGAATTTGCAGAACAACAAAAAATTTTGGAAACAAAGGCAGAAAACCTTGAAAAACATGTCACCTTTGTAGAGAAAAAAGTAAACAGTTTATCTGAGCAAAACGAACAGGATGCTAAACTTATTCAAGAGATCATGAATCAACGGGAAGAAAATAAAAAGAGGCTACAAAATCTACAAAACGAACTAGAAGATCTCAATCAAGATTTACTTAAAGTTTTAAGTGGACTGGGAAAAAAAACTTTTAAAAATAGCCAAATTGATTTTTCCGCATCAAATGCCGTAGTATCAAATACGAATTACCAGCCATTGTCGTTTAATATTGATAGTGCTAAAAAATATCCTCCGCTGTTTCGTGCATCGTCAACATTTGGCCAGCTAAGGCAAAACAGTGGTACAAGTCATACAAATAAAAATATTTTGTTGATAGAAAGTAAAAAAAATGATTAATAAACCCATGAGGTACGCTTTATGAAAAGAACGCTATGGGGAGTAGTACTTGTTGTTTTTTGTGGGCTTACTGGAAGACCATTGCTGGGCGTAGGTGGAAAAGATACTGTTTATCCGCGCTCGACTCCGGTAGAGCTTGTGACGCAAGGTAATAGGCTTGAATTGGATTATCCAAAAGAGCTTATCGAAAAAGTGGTCAATGAAAAATTACAAGATCTGGGAATGAGACCACCAACGGTTCTTGAAAAAGTTTTCGCATCTTTACCAAGCGCAAAAAGTCTTCTATTGCTCACTGCCTCAGGAGTTGCCCTGACGTATATTTGGAAATTTAGATATTGGGCATCAGCGCAAGATCTTGAAGACAGTGATGTAAAGAAGCAAGAAACACTCACAGGTCAGGTTGCGAGCATCAATAAAAACTTTGGGGAAAAAAGCGATACAACGAATAAAGATTTGACGGAAATTAAGGATGGGGCGACCCAAAATTTAACTGATCTAAAAACGTATGTTACCACTGTTCAAAATACAACCAGCAACAACGAAAAAGCTATTCAGAAGCAACAAACGGCAATTGGAACTACTATGGCTACTCTGAAGCAAGAAGTATCAATAGCTCAAAATAGCCAAAAAGAGAAATTAGGTAACTTGATGGGGTTTTTAGAAAAAAACTCTCAAATATTTGCAGATAAGAAAAATGAATTTGGATTGGATCTTCAATCTTTTTTAAACGAACAAAAAAGGTCTCATAAAAATCGATCTGAAGAGCATTATCAAAAAGTAAATCTTTGCCAGGAAAGAATACAAAACTTCACAGACCCCGAAATGGTGAAAAATCTGGTTGGCAATCTTAAGCGAATTACAGAAAAGATTACTTTCCTTGATGGTAAGTTTGCAATATCTGCTCAAAACTTAGAAAATACAGCAGAGAAATCAAAAAATACAACTGAGCAACTAAGGCAGCAGCTCGAAGAAGAAAAAGAATTGAGTGGGGCTATTGAGCAAATCCAATTAGGTGTTTTTACTGACGTAAAAAAGACGCTGATTGCATTAAAAGAGATTTCTAAAGTATCGATAGAAACTACAGAAAAATCAGTGCCGGATAATAAAGGACCAGGTAAATCTAAAACAAGCGTCACACCTACGAAAGCAAATATACTTGCCTTTAAGCCTGCTTCCTTTGAAACAAGTAACCCTTCTGAAAAGCACAAAAATCAGAACTCTTCAGCAGTGGTTAAAAAAAACAGTCCTACGCAAATAAAATATATTGAAGGAAGTGGGTTTGCTAATAATCAAGATAATCAAGATTAGATGACCTTTATAATTTGACTGCTTATAAAAAAGCCCTGGATAAACCCGGGGCTTTTTTTTGTTGCCAAAATAGTAAGCGCGTAGGCAAAAAAGGATATCTTTGTAGATTCTTTTAATTGACAAATAGAAACAAAAATATAGACTGAGAGATATGAAATGGAGGTTTCAGGTTATGAACAGATCATATCTTTTAGGTTTATTATTAGTTATTTCTGCTGGTATGCCGGTTGCGCAAGCAGGAATGGTCAAAAAAGCAGCTACGTTTGGATTCGGGTCGGCAATTAGCTGGTACGCATTCAAATCGTTTGCAAACAACAACTTTCAGTTTGGTGTGCAATCATCATTCTATGAGTTGCAGCCGAAAAGCAAATCTCTTTTTACTGGCTTGAAGATGACGCTTCAAGCAGGGTGCTCATCGTTGCTTGATGGCTGGCGAAACACAAAAAAATATTTTCAGCCAATTTTTCCCCAAGATTTGAAAAATGCGCGTACTGACTTTGCGGAGTACATTCGCCAGGAGGCACAAAAAGCACAACAAGAACACAGCCAGTATACGTTAAAATTGGAAGAGCAGATCAAAAATCAGGCTACCCAGATTAAGGATCTTGAGACAAGAAACAGACAGCTTAATGATGAGCGAGAGCAATTTGTACGAGACATTATTGCCAAGCGTAAGAAAAAATAATGGAGCGAATGATGATGAAATTCAAAAAAATAATGATCAGTTTTTGCTTATTGGTTATCGGGTGTTTGGCGCAAGCTGAGCAATCGCGTAGCTTTTTGACCATCTTCAAGCCAGTGACGCGCGTGCGCGGTAAAGCGGCTTTGGCTGGTGCAGCAACTGCAGGGGCGGCTTATTTAATCAATAAGTATCGCTGGGCGACCAAGCATGAATTTGATCAGATGATGAATGATGCAAAATATCAGGTTTGGCTTTCATTTGCGCAGACACGCCATTCAGCTGAAAATGACCTTTTTAAGGTTGAAAATGGCCTTAAAAATAACAGCACCGGGCTGAAAAAACTGAACGACCAGTTCGATTCGACGCTCAATATGCAACGAAATGATTTTGACCAGATACGCAAGCATATAAAAACCGCCCAGAAAAATCAGCGTACGTATTCTTTATTTTCTCTTGCCCGGCGGTTGAGCGATAAGCTGGAACCAAAATAAGTAGCTTTATTTTCTATTCGAATAGAAAAAATGCCTAAATGCTGAATTAAATTGACAATCTGAAAATAATGCGTAGAATGGAGAGTAGATGGAGGTTACAAAGTATGAATAAACAAATAAAAGCATTACTGATAGTTGCAGCGGTCAGTGCTGGCTGTATGAGCCCAAAAGCTCAAGCTGGTATGACCGGTACCTCGGTCAAATTGGCCGTCGGTGCAGCGTTTGGTATTTATGCTTACCGAAAATTATCAAATACGTCGTTGGCGCAGGGTGCAAGCTATTTAGCTGAGACTGCCGTAGGTAAAAAGACGGCGCAAGCAGCTGGGTATATGGTA
Source organism: Candidatus Babeliales bacterium (assembly GCA_020050475.1). GTDB lineage: Bacteria > Babelota > Babeliae > Babelales > JACPOV01 > JACPOV01. Next base: position 1,460 of record JAGVKP010000048.1, on the reverse strand, counting down.
GGTACCGGATGGTCATTTTTTAAGACTGGTCTTGGATTTGTATGGAATGCGATACCGAAACCGGTTATGAACTATCAGCTTGATGAAATGCAGGAAAAGTTGAATACAGTTGTTGCTGAAGCTGATGCAACCAAAAAAGAACTTGAAGAGACAAAACTTCTGCTTACTCAAGCCAAAGAAAAGCTTCAAGAAAATTTAGATAACAAGACTGTTATCAATGAAGCAGTTAAGAATAACTAATGCATGAAGATGGAGAAAAAAATGAAATTCATTAAAAAACTGATGATGATACTGTTCACGATCTGCTTGGCAGGAAATGTAACTGCGCAGCTACATGCTGCCGATGAGGCGAAACAATCCAATATGGTAGTTGAGTTTCTTTCGAATCATAAATATGCGGTTGCGGGTGTAGCGGCAGTGGGTGTGGGTATCTATCTTTTCAAAAAATACGGTTTTGCTTCAAGCGAACGAGCGAAGAAATTGAATGAAGATATAGATAAGCTTGGCGTTAAGGTTAAAGCGGATAAAGAATTGGCAACTGAAAATAGAAACTTAGCGCAAGATATTTTCACTATTGCTCAAAAGCATGAAGTTTCTACCCAGGAGTTAATGACGCTTCTTAAAGCAAAAGGATTTACTGTTGCTTGCGCAATCAAATCTGGTGCGATGGCAGTTTTGCAACAGGGTGTCAATCTTGTTCAGAATCAGCTGAATCCAAATAATCTTAATTAATCAAAAGGCCTCATTTTAGGTGAGGCCTTCTTTTTTACCCTAAAAACTTCTTAAAAAAGCCTTTAATAGTTCCATCTCCATCATTTGTCGTCGTGCCGATCTGCTCAGAGTACTCTTTGAGAAGGTCGGCTGCCGACGTTGAAAGCTTTGATGGAATATGGCATTGCGTTACGATTACCCAGTCTCCCTGACGCTTGGTCGAAACGTTAACAAATCCTTTACCTTTGATGACGATTTTATAACCGACCGCACATCCCTTGGGAATCTTAATCGTCTCTTTTGAACCATCAATATTTTCGACTTCAAGCTGCGAACCAAACACCAGCTGCGGATAAGTAAGCATTACGGTGCATTGCAGATTATCATCAACACGGGTAAACCGTTTGTCCGATTGGACATGGACACGAATAAAGAGTGAACCGGCAGCACCACCAAAGGTGCCCGCGTCCCCTGCTTTGGTTACGCGCAGTTCAGCCCCATCAAAAATTCCTTTTGGAATCGTCGGGGTGATTTTTTCATATTTTTGTACCCGAGATTGGCCGTTGCAAATGGGGCAGGGTGATGGGATCGTAAAGCCCTGGCCGGCGCATGAGCCGCATGCTTGCGCAAAGGTGAAAAATCCTTGGCGGTAATGCTGCTCGCCTGCTCCTTGGCAACTTGTGCAGACCTGATAGGATGTGCCTGCTTTTAATCCTTTGCCTTCGCATCCCGGGCAGCTGACAAAATGG
>JAGVKP010000003.1 GCA_020050475.1 Candidatus Babeliales bacterium | reverse complement strand
GCCATGAGATTGGAAAGAAAAATGACTGACAACAGGGTGTAACCATATTTTGAGCCACCGGCAAGATCAGTTACCCAATTTCCCGGATCCATATACCCAACGGCAACTAAATACCCGGGCCCAGTACAAGCTAAAAATTTTTTGATTGATCGCGAGTAGCGTTCAAATCGTGAGCCAAAAAAAAGAGGAGTGACACGTGAGTACATCAAAAAGTCTCAAATTTTATGCAGTACAAGGTGCTTTAAGAATAGCGATTTTTTCGCTCTGAGCAAACGCAGTTCATAACTACCCCCACCATTGCCATGCTACAAATGAGCGACGAGTTACCATAACTAATAAATGGCAGGCCGATCCCTTTGGTTGGTAGCAAGCCGGTCGTTACCGCAATATTAATAGTTGCTTGCAGGGTGGTCATAACGACAAAGCCAAGAGTAAAAATTGCGCTAAACTGATCCTTCATTTTGGTAGCCAGCCGCATACCGTAATAAAGAAAAGCTACAAATAAAAAAATAATCAAAAGACTGCCTAAAAAGCCGGTCTCTTCAGCGATGATGGCAAAAATAAAATCAGTATGCTGCATCGGCAGATAGAAAAATTTTTGCTTTGAGTGAGAAATGCCGACGCCAAACCAACTGCCAGAACCGATGGCAATCAGTGACTGAATCAGCTGGAAGCCAGCCCCTTGCCGATCATTCCATGGATTAAAGAAAGTAACCACGCGGCGCCACCGATAACTTTTCATATAGATAAGCAGAATACCGATAGGTACTGCAAGCGCGGCACCTACAAACAATAATCTGGTATGAATCTGTAAAAGATAAAAAATAATAAAAAGGGTAAGTACAAACGTAACACTCATGCCAAAATCAGGCTGCTTGAGTAAAATAAGGATACCAAGAGAAAAAAGCGTTACGTAAGGGATAAGCGCTTTGATTGATAGAGCGCTTGTCGGACGCCGCGATAAAAAGCGCGCGGTGAACAGTAAAAAGCTCATTTTAAGCAGTTCGCTTGGTTGAAACGTATGCCCGTAAAGAGAAAGCCAGCGGTGCGAACCGTGAATCTGCGGGCTGAGCGATTCAAAGAGGGTAAGCGCCGTCAAACCGAGTGATAAAAGAAAAAAGAGTGGGCTCAGCTCTTTGATAACAATTAATGGCATAAAGCGGGCGATCATAAGCGCACCAAAACCAAGTACGATACCCAGCAGATGCTTTTTTAAGAAAAAATCTGCCGAGCCGCATTTTTCAAGCGCGAAAACGGAGCTTGCCGAGTAGACAAAAACCGTCCCGATAATCAAAAGAAAAAAAACAGTAAGTAAAAAAAGGCGCAGCTCGCGTTTAAGCTGATTGGGTGCAGTTAACATAACTTTTTTTACCTGTATAATGGTTTGCAAGGTTTTAATACAAACACACTAATTATACATTTTTTATATAAGTAGGGACATATTATGAAAAAAACAGTCATATCAGCCTTTATAACTGCGTCTTTTGGATTGTGCGCTATGGAGGGGTTAGATTTTGAAAAAATAGCAGAAGACCTGCAAAAAAAAATCGAAGAGCGCTTGGCGCAAGGTGAAATTAAAAAGCATACGCTTGTGCCGAATGGTTCATCTTCCTCTTTTTCAAACTCATTTAGTATGATGCGAGACAATGTTCCTTTAGATAGGGAAGATGAAGCCAAGTGTCTTGATTCATTAAAAAATAAAAAAGCGAGCATTGCTATAAAAATGAATGATTCAGATATTGATAATTATTTTACTTCTGCCGCTAAAGAAATAAAAAAAAGGCTTGCTAACGGCGATACAAAAAAGAATACTGCGCAAGAAAGAAACTATAAAAATTTACTGGAAAAAGGCATTGATGATTTTTTCAAGAAAAAAGAAACTCACCCGAGTGATTACTTTAAAATGTCTTCTCGTATCATTTTTACTAACCAAGACCAAAAGCCATTCTGTATAGTCTCAATGAACAATGCAAATAATGGTTTTGTCATTAATACGAATGCTCAAACGTTAAAAACTTCTATGGAGAATGTTGATAAAGTTGCTCTTGATAAAGCGATTGTGCAATCTGCGCAACCTTTGACAAGTAAGGACAAAGACAAGGACAATGAAACCCAATTAAAGCAAAATAAAATTAAAGCAAATGATTTTGTTTTTAACCTCCTTAATATTGGTTTATTATCTGAAAACGAAAAAGTTATTGTTGAAAAATTGCCAAGCTTATTTATACCGGGCAAAGTACCGTACGTTACAATAGTTGAAGACAGTGCGATCGAGAAACACTTTGGAGTTGAAGCAGCTAGAGCATTTGAGGACCGACTTGCGCAAGGGGTTGATGGCGAGCAAGCAAAAAAACTTGCTATCAGTCATTGGCCTTCATTACAAAAAGGTGCCGCAAAAATTTTTAAAAATAATAACGCAACCATTGAAGATTTTTTCGCAAAAAATGAGTTTGCCGCTTTTTCAAATTCCCAAAACCTTCCATTATTTGCGATCTATAGATCAAATAGCAGAAAAGCACCTTCTAGGAAGCTTGCCTCTGGCGATCTAACTATTAACGTTGATGCTTCGCTGATTGCGGCTGGACTAAAGCTCAGAAATAGAATTGTAGGAGTTCAGGAGCTAGTGGTTCAAACGAGCACGCAACAGGACGGCAAATCCCCAAAATCTGAGCAATAGGTTGTTGGCGCAAGATAGTTATTTTTTTTAAATTGGCTGTTGGAGACTTCGTATGAAAAATACATGTGCGTTTATTATCGTGCTTGGCAGCTTTTACAGTGCGCTGTGCATGGAAATTAATAAAGAAAATAAAGCCTCAGTGAAAGCGCTAGACAGCGATCTGCCAAAAAATTTACCTTTGGTTGCAAAGCTTCAAGACACTGAAATAACAAAAAGCTTTGGCAAAGATGCCGCTCGCATTATACATGCTCGTTGCCAAGCGCTACGCAACAAAATTGATACAAATTCAAAAAATATTCGTTCAAAAAATAGTACGGATCTGCGCTCGATTGATACGAGTTTTGTATATAATTTCCAAGCAGGTTTTTTGATAAGTGTTTTGGGTGGCGTTAAGCCAAAAAGTATAACCGAAATGCATCTTTATCATAAAAAACTTTTTTTAGAGTATCCGCATATTGTACTCATCGATAAATTTGAAACACCGATTATGAGAGCATATAAGGTCGATCAAAAAAGTGATGAAATCTTAGACAATCTTAAGTTTGATTTTGATCTTGAACCAATCGCTCGTGATCTGGCAAAGATTCGCACCAGAATAAATTTGGGCTCATCTGCTCAAGAGATTCAAACGAGCACGCAGCAGGACGGCAAATCCCCAAGATCTGAGCAATAGTTGGTGCAACTTGCGGTAAAAAAACTGGGTGGTAACAAGCGCT
>JAGVKP010000056.1 GCA_020050475.1 Candidatus Babeliales bacterium | reverse complement strand
GTATCGACATTTGATTTGAGCTGCTCAAATGCTTTTTGCGCGACGGCTGCGCGGCGTTTGCCTTCAAACTGAAACGGTTTAGTAACGACGGCGATGCACAAAATCTGCTTTTCGCGTAATGCACGAGCAATGACCGGTAGCGCACCCGATCCGGTGCCGCCACCAAGCCCGCCAGTTAAAAAGACGATATCTGCATCAGCTACGAGTTCCATTACTTTATCAAGATCCTCTTCGGCGGCGCGTCTGCCAAGCTCCGGATTAGCGCCGGTACCAAGGCCCTTGGTTGATTTGACGCCGAGTTGTACCTGGTGATTCGCCTGAGAATTCATGAGCGCTTGCGCATCGGTATTAGCGACAATAAACTCAATATCTTCAAGGTCGCCAGCGATCATACTATTGACCGTATTGCCGCCGGCACCACCGACACCGATAACTTTTATATTTGCTGATGGATGAGCAATTGCTGCTTTTTCCTGCTCCAATAAAATCATACCCCCTCCTAACGAACATGCGTGTATCCGCATGATACTGGTGAATAGTTCATTAGCAGTATCGTTTTTTTTTACTCAAACAGGCAAGAGTCGGGAGGCTATGAAAGCGGATTCGTTCCCTCGGCAAGAATTTTTAAGTAGTGGTGATACGCAAATCGTTGCGATCTTTTTTTACCGGTTGTCTCTTTGAGTATTTCAAGTTTGACAAACTTTTTTACTAGTTGCGCAGCAGTCGGGTAGGAGATAGAAAGCTGTTGCTGGATGTCGCTAATCGAGACCACGGGTGTACGCATGAGTTGATTAAGAAGTGGGATGGCAAGTGGCGAGGCTATTTTTTTATCCGCCAGTTTTTGCTGATCAGTCGATTGAAGCTGGAGAATTTTTTTGGTCTCTTCGATCGCTGAGTCGGATGCCTCTAGGATGCCGTTCAGGAAAAAGTTGACCCACTGTTCATAATCACCCGTATTTCTGACCATCATGAGGCGATCGTAATATTCCTGGCGATTTTTTTTAAAATAATAACTTGAATAGAGGATCGGCTTTTCAATAATTCCTTTCCATACCAGATAAAAGGTAATTAATAATCTGCCGATACGCCCATTGCCGTCTAAAAACGGATGGATTGTTTCAAACTGGTAATGAATGAGCGCGCAGTTGATAATCTCTGGGTAAGGAGATTGCAGATGCAGGTAATTTTCTAGATCCGCCATTGCGCTCATTGCTTGTGCCGGTGGAGGTGGGATGAAGAGTGCATTTTTAAGTGAAGAGAATTCGCCGCCGATCCAGTTTTGTGAACGCTTAAATTCGCCCGGCGTTTTTTGCTTGCCGCGCGTGTGCGAAAGAATAATTTCATGAAGCTCTTTGATGAGGCGCAGGCTCATCGGAATTTTTTCAAGCCGCTTGAGCCCATAATTGAGCGCTTTGATATAGTTAACGACCTCTTTCATATCGCTCATATGCTCGATCGCCACGCCGCTTTCGTATTCAAAAATATTTTCAAGCGATACTTGTGTTCCCTCGATTTGAGAGCTTAAGAGTGCCTCTTTTTTTACATACATCGCAATAAAAAGATCGAGATTGGGAAGCATATAGGCCAGACCATCAAGACGCGCAAGCGAGCGCATTACCTGCTCATGCTTTGCAAGCAGCTCATCTGAAAGTTTGAGTGCCGGATGTGGTGGCAACGGAGATGGGATAAATGCTTTGTATCCTTCAAGCTGTTTGACGTATGCTCCTTGCCGTGCCATAGTAACCTCCGCAAATGCACTGTATGATCTGCTTTTTAGTATTTAATTGTTGCCGTTATTAAAGACTCCTTTAATAAGATAGAAAAAAATGCTTCGTTATTAAAGGGTTCTTTAATAACCAGATTCAAAAATGAGTTTATCGTACTGATTTTGTTGATGGGCAAATTGCGCTGATCTGCTACAATAGCCAGTAATTGAAGCGCTTTTTAGGAACACGCATGAAAAAATTGACACTTTTATTTTTGCTTTTTTTCTCATTGATCTTACAAGCAGGTAAAGCCGACTTTATTCTCTCGGCTTGCAAAAATGGCGCACTTGCTTTTTATGGGATCTCGCTTTTAAGTGTTGCCAACCAGATTGCAAATCATGATGAACTCCTGCGCAGATTTGAGCAGGAAAAAAAGGCGCAGCTTACCCAGCCGCCAATGCGCGTACAGCAATTTATACGCGATATTTTAGCGCGGCATAATTTTAAGGCTGCGCAGGCGATTGCACTTCGCGTGACCGACCAGGGCTCCTGGAGTATCATGATGAACGGTAAGCTGCTGATGATTAATCGCTCTGATTGTGCACTGATGGATCGGCTCATTGAAAAAAGGGAAAAAGGAGAAAAACTTACGCAAGCTGATCAGGAGTGGTTGCGCCTTTATAAAATGATCGCGACTCATGAATGGGGACATGTCGTTCACCAAGGAGTTAACGAGCGGCTTAAAGCGGATTTCGGTTTTTTACTCGGCTCATGCATTGGTTGGCATACGGTATTACGATCGCTGGAAAAAAATATGCCCCGACAACCGCTTTTTAAGCTTGGCATGGGGCTGAACTATCTACTTGGTACTCAAGTGCCGGTAATGGCAACACGCACTTTCGATGGCATACAGATGCGCAAAGCGGAATATCAAGCAGATGAGTATGCTCTTTCGTCGGCAGCCTCGAGAGCTGAGCTACGAGCATTTACCAATCATCTAGCTAACTGTTTTTTTCTAGAAGTTGATGCGATCAACGCTGGCAGAATTAAAGCATATGAACCACTCCGTTGGATGTATGCGATGTCGCGCTCGAAAAACTCGTTTGGGGTATGGTTGAATGACCATCCACGACTTAAACGGGCTATACATTTTCTTGCTGGCAGTAGCCATCCACTGACGGAAGATCGCGTAGTTCATGCAGAGCGGCGACGAGTGGAACGATTTGGTAAAGAGCAACGAGGAAAAACATGAAACTATTTTTTGACGTGCGTTATGTGCTGTTTTTGATGATGATCTCTTTTTCGCTGAATGGTGCTTATACCGTCAGTAAACAATTGAGGCAGCTGATTTTTATTGGTGGTTCGATACAAGTAGGGAGCATGGCAGCTGGTTGGTACGAATTGCATTGGAAGGACCTTAAATC
>JAGVKP010000024.1 GCA_020050475.1 Candidatus Babeliales bacterium | reverse complement strand
GGTAGTGGTAAATGGTTTAAGAAATGATCTTGCCGATTGTTGCCGAGAGATCACGACTGATTTTCAAGAGACTTGGACGATTATAGAAAATCTTGAACTTCTAGTATCAGTAACCGTTGATTTGAGTGGTGTATTTACCGCGATCGATGGGTGTTGCCAAAAGATCACTGAAAATTTTCAGTCAACCTTTACGGTACTTTTAGATCTAAAAAATACGCTGACGCGCTGTGATTTGTGTGCGATCTTTACCGTTTTACAAGAGATTGAGGGCTCAATCGCCGGACTTTCAGGTGAGGTGAATTATGTATTTACTGCGCTTATTGATTTAAAAAACTCACTCACTGAATGCTGTGAAGATATAGATACGCAGTTTGCGCAAACCTGGACGATTCTTCTTGATCTTAAAAACACCTTAACGCGATGTGATCTGTGTGGCATTTATACGGTACTTGATCGTAATCGTGCATCGATCATTGCTACTTACTCTTCTTTAGAAGATCTGCGCTCTACGATTACTATCTGTTGCGAAAATTTGATCGCGACGGCGACGACCATTTTGAGTGGATGCTCAAGCTCACTCATCACGCAAGCAGCGGTGGATGCAGGCGGTGGGCAATTTGTGATCAGTGTAACTGGCATTTATAGTTTGGCAGAAAATATTAGTTCGGCCGGAGGTCCTTCCGGTGCCATTATTCTTATTGCCTGCTCTGATGTTACCTTGAATATGTGTGGCAAAAGTATTACTGCTTCGTTAGCCACTACGCCATCGGGAATTGTGATTACTGATAATCTTTCAAATATTACGGTCAAAAACGGTACGGTCATTGATGCGTATACCGCGCTTTTGGTTTCGGGTGGTTCGTCTGACATTGCGATTGATCGATTTGCTGCTTTTCGCTGGCGAAATTTTGGGATCGTCTTTTTTGGTATTACGGGATTAACCGTTAATCCGATACACAACTGCACTATTGCTGAATCAGTAATCTTTTCAGGTGCAAGTGATCCGCTTGCATCTGTCAACTACGGTATTTTTTTAGCACATTGCGTGAATTGTAGGATTGCTGATACGAAAGTAACCAATAATAGTGGTGTTGCGCCGCAATTTGTTGTTGGATGCCATCTGCAGGAGTGTAGTAATTGCGAAATTGCTGATTCTTTTTTTAACAATAATGGCACCTATGGTCTTTTACTGACGGCTGCACGTGGTACCTCTCTTGAGCGATGCCAGATGAATGGCAATGGCGTCGCTAATTCAGCTGGCGCCGGCATACGAGCCGGGTTATCTACCGATACGGCTATTACCGATTGCCAAGCAAGTTTTAATAGAGGCAATCCCGTCGCTGGCATTTCATTTGAAAATAATCGCGGTACGGTAATTCAGGGGTGTGTCGCACAAGGAAATGTTGGCAATGGCGCTGGTTTTACTCTCATACAAGAAAATGCTGGGGTATTAAAAAATTGCGTTGCGCTTGCCAATACCGCAGCGATACTTGGTTTTGAAATGAGCGGTTTTTTATTGCAGACCGGTACTGCCGTAACCTGCCAGGAGTGCATTGCCGAATTTAACCAAGGTGATCAAGATACTGCAGGATTTAGATTTATAGGCCAGGAATCAAGCAGTATTATTGACTGTGTGAGCAAAAATAATCTTTCTGCGCTGGCCGATGCGTATGGCATCGCAATCGAGACTGATTCAGTTTCAAATTTTCCCTCAACAAATAACTTCATACGAAATAACGATGTTCAAAGTAATGCCGGAACTACCGGGAGCTTTGGTATCGCAGATGATGCAGTGAATGCAAGTACGAGTTTGGTAGCCGGAAATTTTGCATTTAATCACGCGACTAATTACTCCGTGAGTTATGCAAGTGGCGCCTTAGTGCCGGTGACGGGCAGTTTCTCGGGTGCTTTGCCGGCCGTTACGCTTGGGGGTACGTATGATAATCTTGACATTAATCCGTAGCCTGGGCGCTGCATTTTTTTTTCTTAGTTTTGCGCAAGCAGTTTCTTGCCAGTCGGTTGGAGTCAAACCTCATGAGCAGGGATGGCAGGAGTATGCGGGTAAACCGTATTTTTGGCACAATCTTCATGATTGGCTGTATGACATTCATGCCTTTTCGCGCGTCGCGGTACGCCAGCATATAAAAAAAATGGGCTACCGATCATATCTGGATGTGGCAGCGGGAGTCGGTACTGATTACGTTGGTTTTAAATATGATAGTATTGAAATTGAGTATCAGGGAGTAGATATTACCCCCAAAATGGTCTCTTTTGCCCAAAGTAACGGAGTGCCTATGATCCAAGCGTCGATAGAGCAGTTGCCATTTGGCGATAGTTCATTTGATGTCTCTTGCGCTCGCCATATTCTTGAGCACCTACCCTCTTACCAGAGGGCATTGAAAGAAATGATTCGCGTTTCGCGCAGAGAAGTCATTATTGTCTTTTTCATGCCGCCGCATGCGCAGGACCAAGACTCTTTAAAAGCATCGTTTTTTCATGGCCATCTTATCTATCATCATGCATACAGCAAAAAAAAATTGTTGCAGTTTTTGGATTCATGTTCCGCGGTACTTTCATGTACATGGCAAGTGCCAGTCGCCTCTGAAATTATTCTGCATATTCATCTGAAAAAAAATGAAGCTTGCTTGACAAGCAAAGATTCAAATTCGTAGGGTAAGACAAAAAGATAACCTTCAAAAAAGAGAGTGGTTATATGAAGCAATCTTTTGGCAGCAATTTGCTGCTAAATGTGGTCTTGGCACTGAGCGCTATCTGTTTTTCTATCGTTGCTGATGAGTCGATTGAATCTTTGCATGAAATGAATTCGATGTATGAGCAGGTCTGTCTGCTTGCAGAAAAATGTCTGGCTCATCACGTTCGTATAACCATAGAAAATCCAGAAGTACTTGCCCCTATTTTGCATGAAATAGCACTTGATGAGCAGCTTTCGCCAGCATGCCGCCAAGCGGCACAGCGCTGCTGCGATGATCTTGCGCGGAATCTGTGTGAACTTCCGGTACAGGATCTTTTGAAAATTATGCCGACGTTGATGGAAGTTGCGCATGCGTATGAAATGACCAAAGCAGAGCGCCCTTCATCAGTAGAAAATGGAGCTATCAGTGGGTGCTGTTCACCGTGCGACACTAATCAGCTTCTGCGTCTTTTAAATTTGATAAGAATTGAGCTGCTTGAATGCTGCGCAAATATCGAGATTGATTTTCAAGAGACCTGGACTATTTTGGCTGGGCTTAATTTTGCGGTGACTGCTACCGTTGATTTAAGCGGTATATTTACGGCTCTTGAAGCATGCTGCGAAGATATACAAGTCGATTTCAATGGGGTATTTACTTCGCTCACTGATATACGAAATACGCTTACCGTCTGCTGTCAAGAGATAAACCAAGATTTCAATGCGGTATTTACGGCGATTTTTGATGTGAAAAATACACTTACGATCTGCTGTGCAGCGATCGATGTAGATTTTAATGGAGTATTTACTGCGCTTGCCAACGCGTCAATTACGGTTAACTTAAGCCCGGTATTTACCGTGCTTGCGGATATTAAAGGGACACTCACCGAATGTTGTGCAGAAATACAGCGCGACTTCAATGGTGTCTTTACGGCACTCGTTGATATTCGCGGTACATTAACGGAATG
>JAGVKP010000109.1 GCA_020050475.1 Candidatus Babeliales bacterium | reverse complement strand
CCGCGCTATCTGCTTATCACCATCACCTGCATGTGCATAAAAGGTGACGTATTCCATAGAGCCGCCATCCAGATATTTTTTTTGTTGATCAAGCAGGATTGCATTCGGCATAAAAGAGCTCAGCGCCCCCTGCAATGGGAGCCACACAAAGACGGCTATCAGGGCCCACCGCGAGCACAGATACTCCTGCTTCATACCGACTCTTTCGTTTACGATTCCGCCACCAATGAAATAATCATATTTATTTTATCAGCTCTATTTTTCTATTTGCAATAACAAGACTGGTTTAAAAGGCCGGCTTTTTTCAGGCCGGCCTGCTTTTTTTGCTAGCAATTGAGAAACTGATCTGCCGATTAGGCATCTTCCCCATCAAATTTCACTACGAGCTGCTCAATCTCTTTCTTACTCAGTGCGCGATTGACGCGTGCTGCGATCTGACCCTTTTTGAAAAATATCACACACGGAACGGTCGCGACATGAAACTCTTTGGCAATATCAGTTGAAAATGCCGCATCAACCTTTAAAAAGGCTACTGAATCAGCATACTCTTGCGCTACCTGCTTAAGCGCTGGCAACATTTTGATACAACTTGGACAATAGGGAGTATAAAAATCAACTACCACCAGCCCCTCCGCCGCTTTGAGGATTTCATTCAGCTCCGGCAAGGTCTTAATTTGGACAATTTCAACCGCCTCAACCGGCCGCCCGGTGCTTTTTTCGCTTTTTTTGGCCAGCTGCATATTCAGCTGACTTGAAAACCCATTTTCTTGTAAAAAGGCAACCGCATCGAGTGCTGCTTTGATGCCATCACCGGCCGCTACGCCCGCCTGTCGATATTGATGATCAGTTACATCCCCGGCTGCAAAAACACCCTCTACTGAAGTTCTTTGCGTACGATCAGCAATATGGATCGTACCGTACGGCGAAATTTTAATAAACGGCTTAAAAATATTTACATTCGGATCATGGCCGATTGCAAGAAACACCCCACTGACCTGCATGGTCGACTGCGTATCATTTTTTTTATCAAAGATTTCGATACCGGTCACTTGTGTACCATCACCAATTACCGTACGCGGCTGCGTATTAAATTTTATTTCAATTGAAGGATAATCGCGCAAGCGCTCTTGCATGGAAGCAGCAGCGCGCATTTTATCACCACGCACTAAAATGGTGATTTTTTTAGCATGCCCGGCCAACTGCACCGCTTCTTCAACTGCTGAATCACCACCGCCGATAACGACCACCTCTTTATCTTTATGAAACGGCGCATCGCATACCGCGCAGGTGGTTACTCCTTTGCCCCAATACTCTTTTTCGCCGGGAATGCCAAGCGTACGCGGCGTCGAACCAGTGCAGATAATCACACTTAACGCGTGATACAACTTTTCATCGTCGGTCATTACCTTGAACGGCCAAACTGAAAAATCAACTTTCGTCACGGTATCGCTCATAATTTCTGCACCAAAATCGCGCGCTTGCTCTTGCATCTGCATCATCACGTCAGTACCAAGTGCTTTTTTAATCGCCGGCCAGTTTTCAATATAACTTGTTTTAGTAAGCGCACCGCCCGGTTCATTACCAGCAATAATAACCGTCTTAATATTCGATCGTGCGCCGTACACCCCCGCACTTAATGCAGCCGGCCCAGACCCAATGATCAGTATAGGAACCACATTTTCTTCTTGCACTGCTCGCTGCATATCAAATGCGTGAGATGACTTGGATCGCCAGGCAAAAAAAAGAGCACTTGCACCAGTTGCTCCCAGCAACAATGCAGCACCGGTGACCAGTAATTTTACCTGATAATTTTTAATCATGAACATCCTTTTTACACGTTTTTTAATTGAAAAGAGGATAAGAGTTGTGTACCTTAAGACCCAATGTTTTAAGTATAAACAATTCACCTCAAAATAAAAAAGGCAACCTCCATGAAAAATATTTCGCGCATTATGCTTTCATCATTGCTTGCATGCTCAGTTGTATCAGTAAGCTATACAGCCGAACCGACACCATCGCGTTTTTCATGGACTTCTTTTAAAGGTGAATGTCCCGTGAAAGGATTATCAGTCAAAGGTACTCTCAAGAGAGCATGGCCCTATATTGGCCTTTTTGCGTTTCTTCATTTCATAAATCAAAATAGCGCAGCCGCTCCTAAAATTTCACCAGCACCAGTCTCAGCAAAACCTGACACAACAAATTCCTCAGCAGCATCAACTACTCCAGCCACGACCTCAAAAGATCAACCGATCGCAGAGAAACTGTGCGAAACCACCTTTTCAAAAGCACAGGCTGAAATGCTCAAAATTATTACCGCCGTTTTTTTTACCGACCTGATCAAGCAGGATATTAAAGATCTGCAAGCAATCATAGCCGATCTTTATGATAGATACTGCCCGACACTTGCAATCGTATAAAAATTGTCGACTATCAACCCCCAGTAGTTGAACCTGGGGGGTTTTCTATTTGAAATATTTAATGCTCTTTGATACCTGCTGAAATTGACTATTTTTGCCCCACTGATATAGTTAAACCATACTCAGTAGATTTTATTCTGGTTTTACTTAGGGGAATAACGCGTGAACATTTCAAATAGAATCATACACGCCCTTACGCTTCTTTTTTTATTCAATACGACTATCAGCACCTTCGCTGCTGAACCAGCAATCACTCATCAACCGGTACTCAAGCAAGAAGAACCGCAGGAAGCTCAACTCAAACTTGAACAGGATATGATCGAAATTCATCTCAAGCCGATTGTAGAACTGTATCGCAAGCTGGATTTTACGCTTGAGTACCTTATTCAAGTAATCAATAATAATCAGATCCGGGGATGCAAAAAGGCGGAAGCGCTTGATCATATCAAAGGTATTCGTCTCTTTATTGCGCAAATCAATGCAACCAGCGGCTCGATTAATCAAGCACAGCAGATTTCGCTCATTAATACCTTTTTTAAATTAGTCGGCGAAAATATTAAAAAATCTTTAGCTAATGGTCTTACGTCATTTACCGAACTGGACCAGGCAACTATCGAAAACGCCATCAAGCGATCAGGGACAACTTCATTTGATCAGATCAAAGCGGTGACCGCTGAAAACGAAAAACTTCTCAAATCGATCGAAGCTGAAACAAACCGTGCCGGCTTGTCTCTTTTCAATCGCATCTACCGCCGTACTGAAAAATTTGTCGTTGATCACCGCATTCTGCCGCGTACCGCATACGCGCTGGTCGCGGGCCTTTTTCTGGCACAGATTATTGCAACGCTGCGCCCCGATACTTGTACAAAACCAATCTTAGATAATGAAGGCGCTGAAGTTGGCACCGAATACACTAATAAAATAATGGCAACTGTTGCTTCATTACAAAGATATATTGGTCAAGTCCCTCGTTACGATAAGTTCGGCGGCGTAACCAATACCGATGAACTCAAAGCTTTAGGTCATACTTATATGTTTTTGCATGACATTGGGATCTTAAATTTCACGTTACCCGCGCTCCTTTCATGGACGCTCTTTAAAGATCAAGCAAGTGAGGCATATAACAGTAGCAGCACGTGGTTATCAAAGCAGTGGGAAGTTCTGCGCAGCAAATTCAACGGCGGCCCTATTATTCGCAAAGTAGAATCATGGGATAAAGAACCAAAGGCGCGCTTTCCTGACGTCATCGGCAAAGAGCACGTCAAGCAGGCCTTGATTAGAATGGTTGAATATATTCGCGATCACGAGCGCTTTGACCGTGCCAATATTAAGCCACCGGCCGGCTATCTGTTTAACGGACCTTCACGCTCAGGCAAAACGTTTATTGCCGAAGCGCTTGCCGGTGAAATTAAAGATGCATTGGCCGCTCTTGGTACTGAGCAGAAATTCCACTTCCTCAACTTTACCGCTGCAGAAGTGCTCAATATTGGCATAACCAAAATTATGGCATTCGCACAATATAATGCGCCATGCGTCCTTTTCATCGATGAAATTGATATGCTTGGTGCGCAACGCGATCGTAATGCGCAAGTATTGGCCGAACTTCTCACGGCAATGAGTGGCGTCATGATGAGTCAAGATAACTCACGCCAAGTGATTATTTTGGGAGCTACCAACGCACCGCAAAATCTTGATCATGCGCTCCTGCAACCTGGCAGATTTGAAAAAGTTTTATGGTTCAGCTACCCAACGGTTGAAGAACGCGCACAATTTTTAATCAAAGAGCTTGATAAGCGCGCCATTATGACGGTAGCTCCAGAATATATTTATCGTCTGGCGCAAGAAACGGACGGCCTTTCATTTGAAGGGCTCCGCTCGATCATTATCACCGCATTGCAATATGCACGCGCTGAGAGTGAATCTCTTTCACCGTATCATCTTGAGCGCGCATTTGACGAAGAGCATCGCCTCATTATTTACGAGCAACCGCCGGTGAGTGATCTGGATAAAAAATGCATCGCACTCCACCAAGCAGGTCATACCCTTGCCACCATGCTTCTTGATCAAGGAGAATCGGTTGCCAAGGTAACCATCTGCCCAGTTAATATCAAGACTAAAGAAGAACCGACCTGGATGCGCTATATGGATGAAAAAGAAAAACAGGAATCGGTCGAAAACGGAAAGCTCTTTACCGTTAAAAAAGAGACCGCTGGTTCTTATTCATCGCACGATGAACTGGTCGCGCAACTTAAAATTGATCTTGCCGGTCATGTGGCCGAAAAGATTATCCTCGGCGACTCAGGATATACCTATCACCGTCACGATAATCAAAAGGCGCTCAGCAAAGCCAAGTACTTGATATTTAAAGGGATGAGAGAGACTGATTTTCCTAAAGATCTGCGCAATAGCATGCAAAGCCAGGCGTACGAACTTATGAAAAAGTGTGAACAAGAAGTCACCGAACTTTTAAGCCAACGCAAAGAACTTCTAATCAAAATAGCTGACGCGTTAGTCAAATATATCTGCCTAACTGGCTACGATATCGAACAGCTGATGCAAGGCAAACCGCTACCGCTCGAGCTTGCTCTTAAAGAATATCAAGAACAGGTCAAAAAAGACGAAGCACCCCAGGAGAAAAGCGCAAAACCTGCACATTCATAAATCTGCATTTCAAAGTTTCAGAGGGCTCGGTATTTTCCGAGCCCTTTTTTTAAATTATTTTACGGTAACTTTGCCGGCACTGGTGCCGCCGTTCCTCACTCACCCTTGACCTTAAACACATTCTTCAATAGCTCTTTGAGTGTCGGTGTCAGGGTTTCAAAAATCTGTTTGAGCTCTTTGTTGAGTTGAAGTGCGCGGCCGCTTCGCTGCTCATCTTTTGCAAGTACAATGAGCAATGCTTG
>JAGVKP010000054.1 GCA_020050475.1 Candidatus Babeliales bacterium | reverse complement strand
GATCGTCGCGCGCCATCTGCTGCAAAAGTTCATGCTGCACCAGATTAGTATCCTGATATTCATCAACCAAAAGATGGCGTACCGCCGCATGGTGAAACTCTTTAAATGAACTATCAGTTTTGAAAAGGCGTAAAAGTTCAAGCAGGAGATCGTCAAAATCCAGGCATTTACTTACTTTTTTTTCCTGCTCGTAAAGATGCCATACCTGCCGGACAAAAGGATCAATAAAGTGATCGGTTTCACGATTATTTTTAAGTGAGCTGATGTGGTGCATAAGCTGCTTTGCCGAATAGCGCTTATCGCTCCCGGATGTTTTCAATAATCGGGCAACCAGCTGTTGCTGGTCATCTGCATCGAGAATCGAAAACGTTTCGTATCCAAGTCGATGGCCGTGAACTTTCAAAATATACAGGCAATAGGAATGAAACGTCCCGATAAAAAGATCCCGCAAACGCAAGCCAGCATGATGCAAAATGCGCTCTTTCATCTCACCCGCAGCCTTATTAGTGAAGGTGAGCGCGACAATCTGCGATGCCGGTACCCCATGATCAAGAAGCTGGCAAATGCGCGAGGTGATGACGCGCGTCTTTCCTGATCCGGCGCCAGCAATGACGAGTAATGGACCTTCAAGATGCATGACCGCTTTTTTTTGCGGTTCATTCAGGTGTTCTAGAAACGATGGGTTGGCTACATGATTATTTTTTTTCATACAGGTAAGTGTAGCTGGCTTTTAAATTTTGTGGAGAAAAAAAAGCGGCCGCTCTTTTGAGCGACCGCAAATTCAAGTTTCGGTGGTCTTATTTTTTTTCTTCTTTGTTGAGATTTTCAGTGTTAACCGGTTTGGCCGAATTGTCATTTGCTGACGCACCAAACGGCCACCATCCGCCAAACCAGGAACCTGTTGGGACAGGATTCATTCTTTTTTCCATCCGTTCTAGGTGATTAGCATAAATTTTCATATCGGCTTCATCTTGCGCAATTTGTTTTTGCAATGAAGCTATCTGATTGCCTAATTCAACAAGAGAGCTTGGATTTTTTTCGAAACTCTTTTTCGTTTGTAGATCAGCTAGACTGACTTTTGCGTCGGTTACTTTTTGATTCAGAAGATTTTTTTGTTCGGCAACAAACTGTGCATCATTATTCTGTAAAGCGCTGAGTATTGCTTGAGCACTAGTTAACTCGTTGCGTTGTTTATCGAGAGTTTCAATATTAGCTTTGATACTTTTTTCTTGCGCGATAAGCTTTTGAAGCTGCAAATGGGTTTCATCAGCATCAGAAACGACTACTGTTGCTGAACTCGTATTAAGGTTGACAAGTGCATTCTTGGCTATTGCCAATCCATCATAAATTTTGTTTGTTTGTTCAATACTTTTTTGAATGGCCTGCTGCTGTTTTATGAGTTTTTGTGACTCAATATTTTTGACATTCTCTTGCGCAGTAATTTTTGCCAATAAATTATTTTTTGTTTTGAATTTTCCATACGATGCTTCATCAGCTTTATATTCACCATCGCTGGTATAGCCACTGAGTTCGCCGGTTTCTTGCAAGACACGGTTTTTTTCAGTTGGCTGCAGTGAATTAATCTGCAATTGCCATGTTTTTTCCAATGCTGCAATTTCTTTTCTAGCAGCGATTTCAGTGCGAGGTATTGCTGCTCGCGCTTCGTGGCAAAGTAAGACGATTTTGGCTAATTGAGTTGCTCGTTTGCTGACATCTGGAGAAAGAGCGCCATTTTCGAGTTGCTCATTTATTGCGGATGAAAGTTCTTCAATGCGGTAATGGGGATGCTTTTTCTCAATGAGTGTTGTCAATTGTGTAGCTTGCTGGCTGAAAACTTCTGACTTTGATGATGGTTTAGGTTCTTCGGCGAAAGTCAGTTTGTTGGACTGATTAGTACCACTTGTTTTGAAAGAGTTTTTGCTTCCGCCTTTTTTTTGTTTGCTTGTAGGAAGTACGAATAGGCTTTTTGAAGTAGCAGCTATTTCTCCGCTTGAAGAGAGTGCTATCTGATTTGTTGTTTGAACTTGTTGATCCTGCTTTTCCATCGAATAAATTTTGCTTGAAGCGCAGCTCAGGATAATAAGATTGATAAAGTGGCGGGATAATTTCATACGCATTCCTTTTTTGAAGTTAAACGTAATCACTCTTGAAAAATTCAAGAATTACCACTTATATACCATCTTGGTTTGAGCAAGTATATATTTTTGTGATGCGCTTTTACTGAGTTGATTGATTGTAGTTTGCAGTCCATTCATTCAGGAATGCTATCAGTGGTTCAAGTCCACCTGATTGCGTTGCTGAGACAAGTACATGCGGTTGGTAAAATGCAACCTCGTTTGAAAGAGCAGGTGTTAGGGTTGCGCGATCAATTTTATTAAATACATAAAGCATTTGGCCATCTATCTCAAGATCAAGAAGTATCTTTTGTACGACCGCCATATGCAGCTTCCAGCTTGGATCGGAAATGTCGATTACCTGCAAAAGAAGATGAGCGTGCCGCAGCTCGGCAAGCGTCGATTTAAAAGCATCAATAAGATGATGAGGCAGCAGCTGAATAAAGCCAACCGTATCAGAAATGAGCGCTCGTTTTTTCCCATCAATAAATAGTTCGCGCGTGGTGGTATCCAGCGTGGCAAACAGTTTATCTTCAGCAAGTACATTACTTTTAGTGAGAGCATTCAGCATGGTGGATTTGCCGGTATTGGTATACCCAATCAGACAGATCAGGGGCAACTTGCTTTTAAGGCGCTGCTTTCTTTGCGTTTCGCGTGTTTTTTCAAGTTGAGCAAGTTCTCTTTTGAGCCGAAGCATCAAATTTTCAAGGTGTCGTCGCTCTTTTTCTTTTGCCGTTTCACCAAATCCGCCGCGAATACCCATAATGCCGGCTTGCTGAGAAAGATGGACCCCTTTGCCTGCAAGGCGCGATTTTTTATGTTTAAGCATTGCGATCGCAACTTGTGCTTTTCCTTCGGCTGATTGCGCTGCTTTTTCAAAAATCTCTAATATAAGATGGGTGCGATCAAAAACCTGTGCATGCAGATAGTCAGAAAGATTGCGCTCTTGCTGTGGGCTGAGTGGCTCAGAAATAATCACCTCATTAATATTTTTTTCATCACATAATTTTTTTATACTCTCCAGCTGGCCTGAAGTAATAAAGGTGCTGGATTCAATTGAACGGAGCTTTAAAAAATGGGCGTGATCGTAGGTAATTCCGTTTGATTTGACGAGGTTGAGAAACTCTTCAAAATACGATTCAATATGCGGAGACTTATTGTAAGGTGCCTGGATACCAACGACCAAAATACGCGATCTGTGCTGAGAAGGGTCATAAAAAATACGTGCCATACGCTCCGCTATCTGATGAAATTGAGTTACATTTATCAATAGTATATCATTTTTGCAGTATCACGAAAAATAGTAAAAAAAAGAGGCGTTTGAAATGAAAAGACTATTGGCTACCGTATCATTGAGTTCGCTCCTAATGGCTGGGCAGCTTCAGGCTGGTTTGCTCAAGACACCAATCGGTGCCTTTTGCCTGTTGGCTGGCGCTATAAGTGGCAAAAAGGCTGCCGATGAATACGCCAAGACTGAAAATAAGGAGATGCAGCAAAAATATGGCGATATAGAAAAAAAATTTGCGATTGATTTTTTTAAAGTATAATGAACCCCAAAAACTTGACACGGTAAAATTGAAAATGTGTCAGTGGTAATGAGCATGAAAATGAACATTATTATTTGGGGATTTCCATGGCAAG
>JAGVKP010000072.1 GCA_020050475.1 Candidatus Babeliales bacterium | reverse complement strand
GAACAGGAAGAGTCTTTGACGGTAGCGGTCCAAGAGCCTGAAGAGGATCAAGATAAGGATAGTTTGGTGGTCTACTATGAATATGATAGTACCCAAATTCGCCCGGATCAGCAGGCTCAAGTTGCTCAGGTCAAAAATCAGGTGAAAAAATGGCTTGATGATGGTATGAAAGTGGTTTTCAAAGGGCATTCATGCAAATGGCATGGCACTGCAGACTATAATGTGGCGCTTTCAAAGCAGCGTGCAAGCTCATTGGCGCAAGTTTGTATCGCTGATGCTGATGAACAAGGGGTCAAGACCTTTGGTGTTGGCAATGAAGAGCTCATAGCATTTGAAAATAGTATTGATGGCCAGGCGCCTAATCGCCGTGTCGAGGTGTATGCACTCGCGGCATAAGCAAACATAGTTTGTAAAAATTACGGGAGCTCTTTAAGGGCTCCCGTTTTGCTTTTAAGACCGATCAAAAAAGTTCGTTTATTAACGTATCAATATCAGTTTTTTGAACGATCGGTGCCATTGCCTGATAAAATGCTTCATCATATTCGCGCGTCTGTATGACCACTGGCATGGCGACTGCGTGCCCTAAAATAAGTGCCTGTTTTTTGCTATCAAGCGTAGCCAAGATCGTTCTGAGTTCTTGCGCGTGAGCAGTACCGGTCAGTACTGCTGCAATATCTTTTTCATCATTGAGTTGCGCAATAATTTTGGTGCCGATCTGCGAAAGTACCTCTTGGTCAATGCCGGAAGGGCGCTGATCGACTACCAAAAGTGAGACATAATATTTGCGCATTTCGCGTGCAATAGTCCCAAAAATGGTCTGGCGGGCGGCATACGGATTTAAAAATTTGTGTGCTTCTTCGATAGTGATCATTAATTTTTTCGGTTCGTCCTCTTTTTTTTGAGAAGCAAGAAATTTTTCTGTCTTGCCTACCCACTCAGCATGTATGCGGCGCGAGATCATATTTGCCATTAAAAGATAGCACAAAGTTGAGGTCTGATTACCAAATTCGATGATGACCGATATCCCTTTGCTTAGATAAGCTATCAGTTCATCAAGGCCACCGGTTTGGTATTTGGATTGGTGCTGAATGAAGGGGAAATGCTCGATCCGTTTTATTTTTCTATATAATGCGGCGATGGACTCAGGATGACCTCCCAATTCATGCGCAAACTCTTTTAATCGCTCACCTTGGCTTAGCAGTGTCGTAAGCCATTCATGCCGATAGCGTGCAGCAAGTAGATGAATTGCTTCTACTGCGGTTGCATGTAAATTAAGCTCTTCTTGCAACGATATAATATCATCAACAGCGATCTGATTAAGCGGAATGGCAAGCTCGACATCAGGGGTAGCCCCTCGCCGGCGCGTTGAAGCCGGGTCGAGAGAAAAAAGTGCTACGCGCGAGCCAAAAAGTGTTTTTAATCCTTTGACAAAATGGTTCGAGCCTTCTTTGCGCGCTTGCAGACCATATTCACTGTGCATATCAAAAATGAGATTGACCGCCTGCTCATGTTTCATAAGTCCAGCAAGTACCAAGCGGGTGAGAAATGTTTTGCCGGTACCGGTTTTGCCAAAAATACCATTACTGCGCTCCGTCAGCCGTTCAAGATTAAGGCAGACCGGCGTTTGCATATCAATCGGACAGCCGATACTAAAATAGGGCTTTGTCGTATCTTTTTCATCACCAAAAATAGCAGCGACATCCTGTGGGCTTGCTTCATAGATCGGCGCAAAATGGGGCGGTATTGTTTTGACCGGCATGACGCGGCGTTCAGCGGTCAGCATAAGCATCGCTTTAATGCGTGCCGTTGCATAGACATCCTTTTTACTGATAATAGAGGTCAAAAGCGACTCATGCGCCGCGGGTGGAAAAAGAAGGATGTCCGGGTTGCTGACGGCCAGCGAAAGGTCAGTAATTAATGAAAAAAAGGTGTGCTCAATCCCTTCGATACAGACAAATTTTCCTGTTTTTATCTGCTCAAGCTTGTTTGGTTGAGCGATGCGCATCAAAAATCCTTCCGAAAGTGAACCGGAAAGAAGATGGCCAATCATTTTTTTCATTGCTTCATTATGGAGTAATTACTCGTTTAAAAGGAGTAGTGCTTCATTTCGTTTAATTTCTAAAATGCCGCCGGGCGTTTCAAACGTCTCTTGTTTGCCATTTTTATCACATATGGTTAGTGGTTTGCCAGCCGAAACGATCAACAGTGTCGGTGCATGGCCGCGCTGGATGACCATATTTCCTTTTGTTGTTTGTACATCAATCCACGTAACGGCAAGCTCTCTTTTTTCACGAATGCCTAAAATGGTAAACAGCATCGTTATCGCTCTGCTTTCAGCTGCTCGGCTTTTTGCTGCGCATGGGCAAGCGTACCGACCATATACAAAGCAGATTCCGGAAGATGATCACATGAACCGTTGATGATCTGCTCAAAATCGTTGAGGGTTGTCGATAACGGGACATAATGCCCCGGCATGCCGGTGAACGATTCTGCGACAAAAAAGGGTTGGGTCAAAAACTTTTGTATTTTTTTTGCGCGATTAACCAATAATTTATCTTCATCAGAAAGTTCATCCATGCCTAAAATTGCTATGATATCTTGCAGGTCTTTGTAGCGCTGTAAAATGGTCTGTACTTTGCGTGCAATCAGATAGTGGCGTTCGCCGACAATATACGGATCAAGTGCTTTTGAATTTGATTGGAGCGGATCAATAGCCGGATACAGCCCGAGCTCAACCAATTTGCGCGAAAGTACCGTACTTGCATCAAGATGCATAAAGGTGGTGGCTGGTGCTGGGTCAGTAATATCATCGGCCGGTACGTAGACCGCTTGAATAGAAGTGATAGCGCCATTAATCGTATTGGCAATTCGTTCTTGAAATGCTCCCATTTCAGAAGCGAGTGTCGGCTGATAGCCGACGGCAGATGGTAGTCTGCCAAGCAGTGAAGATACTTCTGATCCTGCCTGCACTAAGCGAAAGATATTATCGACAAAAAAAAGTACATCTTTTTTATCTCGATCGCGGAAATATTCGGCCATGGTAAGTCCGGTCAAGCCAACGCGAAAGCGTGCACCGGGAAGTTCTCCCATCTGGCCAAATACCAGCGTCGTTTTATCAATGACGCCTGATTGCTTCATTTCAAGCCAAAGTTCATTACCTTCGCGCGTACGTTCACCAATACCGGTAAACACTGAAACGCCGCCATGCTCAACCGCAATATTGCGAATAAGCTCCATGACAATGATCGTTTTACCGACACCGGCCCCACCAAAAAGGCCTATTTTTGAGCCTTTTAAATACGGGCACAGCAAATCGATGACCTTGATGCCTGTTTCTTGGATATCGTTACTAATTTTTTGCTCAATCAGCGGCGGTGGATCGCGATGAATTGACCACTTTTCAGTCGTTACTGCTTCCGGTTTTCCATCTATCGGTTCACCAAGTACATTAAAAACGCGCCCGAGCACCTGCTTGCCTACTGGCACTTCGATCGGTTTGCCCGTATCGACTACCGGAAGACCACGTTGGATGTGCATAATATTTTCAAGTGCAATGCAGCGAACGATCCCATCGCCCAAATGCTGTACCACCTCAACGCATGCCGTGCTTTCTTTATGATGATTATAAGCCGGTATTTGAATTTTCAGTTCATTTAAAATATGTGGCGTATAATCCTGGGCAAACTGGACATCGACAATCGTGTTTGAAACACGTAACACGGTGCCGCGCTGGCCAGCGGTCGGCTCGGTACGTAAGATAGCCATGGAGCTCCTTGCTGCAAGCAGGTAATTATTAAAGCTGCTGATCTTTCCAGGCTAATTAAAGGGCAGAGGGTTGTAAAGATACTGAGGGGCTTTTCAGGGTTTTTTTGTTGATGTTGGTTTATGTTCGATTTGTGCAAGAAAAGTCTGCGCACAACGTTTATAGTACTTTCGCTCGACTTCAGATTCGCTATTTTTCTTAAACTCATCACATTTTTTTAAAAATTCATTGGGGAACAGCGTGTTCGCCTTGTTCTCGTTTGCCCTTCTATTTAACTGTGCAATAAGATTTTCAAAGTCAGTTTCTTCAACGGCCAAGGAGTTCTGCTCAGGTGCAGGTGGCAATTCCATGCTACTTAACTGAAAACTGAGGCCGCAGATAACGAGATATCTCAAAAAAGAATTCATTGTTAGTTCCCTTTTTTTACCATGTAAAAAAAACGGCGGAGTTACATAACTCCGCCGCCAATCAACTACTATCGTCCGTTATCGTTTTTCTTTTGATTCCGGCATGAGAACGTGATGTAACACTTCGTTGGCGTGCGATACCCAGATGACATTTATATCTTTAACAATATCTTCATTGCCGATTAAATCATTTTTGTTTTTTTGCGGTAAAATGACATGCGGTACGTGGTTTCGTTTTGCCGTCAGTATCTTTTCTTTTACGCCGCCGATTGGCATCACATCCCCATGGAGATTGAGCTCGCCCGTCATTGCATATTGTGCATTAATTGGTCTCATCGTCAGCGCTGAAAGAATGGATGAGAGCATGGCAATGCCGGCAGATGGGCCATCTTTTGGTATGGCACCCGCCGGTACGTGAATATGCAGATCATAGTGCGTAAACATCTTGCTATTAATATCAAAATCTCTCCCGTGAGCACGTGCGTAGCTCATTGCCGCTTGAGCGGACTCTTTCATGACGCTACCAAGTTGACCGGTTAAAATCAGTCTTCCTTTGCCTGGCATGACGACTGCTTCAATCAAAATCATTTCGCCACCATATGAGGTCCATGCAAGACCATTAGTAATACCGACTTGGTGCTCTTTATTTGCTTCATCTTCAATAAATCTACGTGGGCCGAGATACTGTTCCAGATTTTCAGGACTGAAGCTGACGATACGATCCTCTTCTACTAAGCAGCGAGCCGCTTTTGAACACAATTTTTTGATCAGGCGCTCAAGTTGGCGTACGCCTGATTCACGAGTAAAGTTGGTGATCAGATCTTTCATTACATCATCATGAAATGCGAGATTGTGCTCATCAAGTCCCGCATCTTTGATCGCTTTTTTGATCAAATGAAGCTTGCTAATATGGAGCTTTTCATCAACGGTATAGCCTGAAAGCTGAATAATCTCCATCCGATCCCGCAGTGGCTCAGAAATGGTATCGAGGGAGTTTGCTGTTGCGATGAAAATTACTTTTGAAAGATCAAACGGTACCCCAAGATAGTTATCGTGGAAAGATTTATTTTGTTGTGGATCAAGCACTTCAAGTAAAGCGGCAGATGGATCACCTCGAAAGTCAGCGCCTATTTTATCAAGTTCATCAATAATGATGACCGGATTGCATGACCCGACCTTTCTAAATCCTTGGATGAATCTTCCCGGCATTGCACCGACATAGGTGCGGCGATGGCCGCGAATCTCTGCTTCATCTTTAACCCCACCAAGCGAAACCCTGAAGCAATCTCTGCCCAAACATTTTGCAATTGAATTGCCAAGAGACGTTTTGCCGGTTCCTGGCGGGCCAAAGAAACAGAGGATAGGGGTATGGCTATCTTTCTTTAGTTTTCGTATTGAAATAAAATCTAAGATTCTTTCTTTGATTTCTTTTAGGCCAAAGTGATCATGATCAAGAATTTCTTTGGCATGTTTGATATCCAAATTATCCACCGTCTCTTTATTCCAAGGCAGACAAAGCATCCAATCAAGGTACGTGCGTGTTACCGATGCTTCCATTGAGTCAGCTGAGGTGCGCTCAAGGCGATTCATCTGGCGATTAATTTCGATGCGGGCCTCTTCGGGCACATCAAGAAGCTCAAATTTTGCGCGCATGCTCTCCAGATCTTCAATATCATCTTCGCCAAGCTCTTTCTTGATTGCTTTCAGTTGTTCGCGCAGGTAAAACTCTTTTTGCGATTTATTCATAGAGTCGCGCGCACGATTTTTGACGCGTTCTTGAACTTCTGCCACTTCAAGTTCACGAGTGAGATACAGATAAATTGTTTCTAAAAAGGCTGAAAGCGCCGGCTTTTCCAAAAGCTCCTGCGCATCCTGCACCGATAAGTTCAGATGCGAAAGAACGAAATCAGCAATTTTTTGTGGATCCTGCATCTTGGATAAAATGTTATGGAAATCGGGGCTAAAAGTCTGGCCTGCCGCGTCCATTTTTTCCGTCAGTTCCTTAATATTTTTGATCTGCGCCGAAACTTGCGGACACTCAGTTGTCATCTCATCTTCAATGATTGCTACTTGAGCAGTCAAAATTGAATTGGTTGTCAAAAGTTCTTCGGCGCGTGCTTTATGTAAACCTTGGACAAGCACCTTGATCCCGCCCTCAGGAATTTTTACTAAGCGCATAATCGAAGCGACCGTGCCGATTGAAAAAAGATCCTGCATGCCGATGGCAATATCATTGGTTTCCGGCTGTTTTTTTGATGCCAAAAGCATAACGAGTTTTGAGCCGTCGACTGCTTGTTGTACCCCTTTAATAATCCGCTCATCCAACACTAAAAGAGGAACGATCATATGTGGAAATACGACCACGTCCATGGTTGGAATTACCGGGAGTATTTCTGGAATACCTTCCTTGCTATTTTTAGGTGACATTTGCTTCATTACACTCCCCCTTATTTGTTTTTTAATCCAAACACCGTATACTCTTAGCCATTGAACGCATGTTTTGCGGTGTTCCCCTGATCCCTTTTACCTCCAGTGTAGAGTATGGGTCGTTTTAAAAACAATACTTATTTGGCACAACCCCTCGAGTCGCGTTTTGGCAGGATATTTGTCTGCAAACTCAAGAGTATTCCATGCAAATAACAGCGTTGGTGTGCAAAAAGATTACTCAGAGGTTTATTGAATACGGGGTCGTGCGCACTATCATCGATAATCTTTCCATCAGTTTCCAAAAAGGTGAGCGGAGTGCGGTTACGGGTATTTCAGGTGCCGGTAAATCGACTTTATTGTATCTGCTTGCCGGGCTTGATCAGCCGGTAACCGGTTCTGTCTTTATCTCGTGCGCTGACGAAAAAATTCTTTCATCGGCCGATCGCTATCGCCAGCAAAAAATTGGGATTGTACTGCAGTCTGCCTACCTTATTCATCAACTTACGGTGAAAGAAAATATCGTAAGTAGAGGCTTGATTGCCGGCATGTCAATTTACGACGCGACCCAAAACACGACTGAGCTTTTAAAAGCGGTCGGTCTTGCAGGCAATGCCGATGAATATCCCTCAACCCTTTCAGGTGGCCAGCAACAACGAGTTGCGCTTGCGCGTGCGCTCATTACCCAGCCTGACTTTTTATTAGCTGACGAGCCGACGAGTGCCCTTGATCAAAAAACGGCTGCGCAGGTCATGGAGCTTATTTTTTATCACCAAAAAATGTATGGTATGGGGCTTATTATTGCTACGCATGACCAACAGATTATCGAATCAATGGATACGATATTTGAGCTGAAAAACGGAACAGTACATCAACGATTGTTACAAAAAGGATCGGTGGGCTATGGACAGACAATTGATGCGCAAGAAAACAGTTGAAGTAGCGACCTCAACCATGATGAGTCGTCTTTTAGGGTTGGTGCGAGAAGTTATGATTGCGCGTTATTTAGGTGTCGGGATTATTGCTGATGCTTTTATTACCGCCTTTAAAATTCCCAACTCGCTACGCAAAGTATTTGCCGAAGGGGCACTCAGTGCCGCCTTGGTGCCAACGTTTGTGATGGTTGGTCAAAAGGATAATAAAAAAGCAGTCAGTGAACTGATGACGCTTTCAATGATCATTTTTCAGAGTGTGCTTGCGGTGCTCTGCGTTTTTATCTATTACAAGGCCGAACATATTATTCGCATTATTGTGCCGGGATGGTTTTGCATCAGCGAGCCGCGCACGGTAAGTATCTTTGGTATTCGATTGATTGATAACGCAATCGGTACGTGCATCTACCTATTAACCATTGGACAGGCAAATGAACAGGCGCTGTTGGCCGTTTCGTATCTGCGCATTTTAATTCCGTTTATTCTCTTTTTATCTATGAGCGCCCTCCTTGCCAGCGCTTTACAGTCGGTTCACCATTTTTTTGTGCCGGCTTTTGGCCAGGTACTCATTAATATTATTTTTATTACTGGTATTGGTATCTGTATGCTCTATAGGTTGCCGGTGAGCGCATTATGTATTTTTATTTTGGCGAGTGGTGCGGTGCAGTTACTGTGGCATCTGCAGGCCTACTTTAAGCTCGGTTTTGGCTTTGGCCAGGTAACCAGCGAAAGTTGGCAGGCTATGAAACGAGTGCTTCATAAATTTATTCCCTGCCTTTTGAGCATGAGCGTTATGGAGCTACTGCTTTTTGTCTCGACAAGCGTTGCCTCCTTTTTGCCAGCCGGTTCAATCGCGCTTATTTATTATGCCAATCGGTTTATGGGAATTCCGCTTGGAATTTTTTCGCGTGCATTTTCGACCGTTTTATTTCCGTACTTTGCCAAAGTGGGGGCGTATGCTCACAAGCGTCTCAGCTTTTATCTTTTTGAAGCAGCAAAGCTCATTTATTGGGTAATGGTACCAGTTTCGCTGATGCTGGCTTGTGTCGCTGAAAAACTTTTTTTAACGCTCTTTTTATCAAAAAAATTTACGATCGAGCATGTGTATGAAGCAAAAACAATTTTAATCGTTTTTATTATCGGGCTCCTATTTTTCTCTCTCAATCATATTCTGCTTAACCTTTATTATGCCTTGCATGAAACGCGTATTCCGTTGGTCATTTCAATCATCGTGCTGATTATCGATATCATCTTGAGCTACTTTCTTTTGATGCCGATGTTTGGTGCGCCTGGTATTGCAATGGCGACGGTGATCGTGAGCATGATGCAGACGGTTTTATTTGCTGCCGGGCTTTATTACTTTTTTGATTTTGCTTTTTATTGGCGGCAGTTTTTTCAATTTGCGTTGCGTGCATCTGCGCAGTTAATGATTGTAGGGGTGCCATTTGCAGCTGCGTATTGGGTACTCACCCAATTCATGAGTAGTTTGAGCCCATTTTGGGCACATTTTTTGCTGGCGACCGTTATCTTTTGGATCTGGTTTATTCCCCTTGGCGCCGCTGCCTTTTTTATTCTTTTTAAGACACGTTCGTTGTTTGGTATTAGGCTCTATTTTTTGGAATGATAGATATGGCAACTGCGTGTGCATTTAAAATCAAACTTCTCAATAAAAAAGCCAAAAAATCCGAAGGCATTTGCTATCGAACTGGCACCATTAAAATGAATGATTATTACGAACGATTTGCGATGGCGATTGCTGATTGGAAGCTAAAAGACTACGAAGCACAATGGTGCGAGGGACTGAATAGGATCAAGCATTATGACACTTCATGCTTGGTTTATAGTGTCTATAGCATACAAGAAGGCGGAAGTGTGTATGTCTGGGCTCTTTATCGTCTGGGTAATGAAGTGATCATCCATGATCAGCTACTGATTGATCAGATACTTGAAGCATGCAGTATTGATAAAAAAATTAAAGATTTTACGAAAAGCAATTGTTATGATTATTTGCCGCCATTAGAACGTGTTTCTGATTATGGGCAACCTATAAGTGAATGGATTGTCTCGATTGATGATTTTTAAAATTTTTTAAGCGATGGAGTTTTATGCAGCAATCAGAGATACAAAAATTTTGGAATGAAGTTGGGTCTACGAAAGATTTTACTGATCCATTTTTTGCCGATAAATTTTCTGCGCTGGTAAAAAAAGAGAGCTTTATCGTTGAATATGGATGCGGTTATGGAAGGGTTTTGAACCATTTGGCGCATCTTGGCTTTCAAAATCTCAAGGGGTTTGATTTTGCACCCAAAATGATTGAGCGCGGTCAAAAAATGTTTCCTCATCTGCAGCTTGAAATCATGAAGAGTGCTGCGTTGCCATTAGCTCCAGAATCGGTTGACGCGGTAATTTTATCAACCGTTTTGTGCTGCAACCCGTATCGTGAAGAGCAATGCCAAATAGTACGCGAAATCCATCGTATCTTGAAATCAGGGGGGATTATCTATTTGTGTGATTTTCTCATTACGCCAAGTGAAAAATATCTTGCGCGTTACGCTCAGCAGGCGGCAATCAATAGTGATGACTATGGTATTTATCTGACGACTGAAGGGATTTTGGTGAAGCATTATACGATCAAACAGATCGTAACGCTCTTGAGCGATTTGATATTCTCTGGATGGAGCAACTAGAGTATGTCACCATGAATGGCAATGAAGTAAAAACGGTGCACTTAATTGCTCAAAAAATATGATTGATTAACCATTAATTGGTGAATTCAAATCAAAAATTTCTTGTACTTCGATAACTTTTTTGTGCAAATCAGTTTCGGTAAAATAGACGCCGGGACAGTTTATAATATCCTCCTCGTGAGGACTAAATCGGCATGCTACCTCCATGAGGCCGTAAAAGAGTTTTTCCTCTAGTGGAGTAAGAGAAGAACTATCAATATTTTGGTTGTAGCAAATATCATACTCTTGAGCGAACGTATCGGCTTCTATTGTGCCCTCAAGGTACAAATTCATCAGCCAATACAGGCGCTTTTTGTCTTTTAGGCTTGGGAAATATTTTATGTTTCCACGGTTTGAATGCACCTTCGTTACTTTCGTTTTTTAAGGGAACAAGCTGCTTCATATCTATTTTATATCTAAAAAACAGTGCAATAAGATCCTTGATATCATGATAGGTTAGCTTTCGCCTTACTAAATAGAGATAAAGTTCGTCGCCAACTCCCTCAAATCGCTTGATGCATCTGATTTTATTTATCCATTCAAAAAAAATTGCTTCATCATGCTGAGAATAAAACCATACACTTTTGCAGACTAGAAAATTTTTATCCATGGCCATCGTATGGTGAATTCAGGTTCAATAACGCTTGTGTTTCTACAGCCTTTTTTTGCAGATCGGCTTCGGAGAAATAAGTATTTGGATACTTAATAATATCCTCTTGTACATCGGTAAATCTGCAAGCGACGATCATAAGCTCATAAAAGAGCTTTCGTTCTTTGATATCTAATTGATCTAAATCAAGTTCTTGATTGTAACATACGTTATACTCATCAACAAAAGTTGCGGAGCTTATTTTTTTTTGGTTGTAAAGATCAAGTAGCCAGTATAACCGTCTTTTATCCGTTGCTGGAAACATAGTTTATTTTCCGCTCTTTGGAGATTTTTTTATTGCAGGCAGGGGGCCCATTTTTTCTTCGGAATACAGGAAGTGTCTTACTTGATTGGTTGCTATATCGTATAAGACTTCAATATTGTAATATTTTCCATTTTTCCAAATTTGAGAATAATACATCAGAGCGCTCGATTCTTGAGGGTCAGGTTTAATGGCGATTGGTTTTTGAATTACCTCTTTTAATATTTGGACGGGAACATGTCTATTAGGGTTATCCATATGTTTTATAGTTGTCTCACTAAAATTGATTTCGCCTTTTAATACAATTCCTTTTAATACAATTCCTTCGATAGTGGTGTTTTTTTCTTGCTGTTTATGAAAGCCCCAAGGGTCTTCAGGATCGGGGGCTCCAGGGCTAACGCTCGCATTTATTTTTTCCCGTATTTCCTCTTCAGGTTGATCATCATCGTCTTCTAATACATCAAAGGCTGGATCACCATAAGCATTCGTTGTCAGAATGTTATCAGTGATTCCTTGCCTACGCATTGAATCGATTTCTTCCCGAGAATAAATCCGATCTGCATATTTTCCCTCGAATCTGTAAAGCTGTTGATTGTTAATTGTAGTTGCTTGTGAGATTGGTTTTTTGGGCCTTTGATAGGGTGTATTTTCTTGAGCTGATTTTTCTTTGATAGACTTACTTACTAACCAGCCAAGTCCAACACCAGCTGCTACGAAATGCCAACAGCTTCGAATTACGGGAATGATATCTCTAATAAATAGTAGACTTTCGGTAAAAAGTACGCCTGATGTCTCAGCCAACATTCCTATTAACCGCATTGGTTCCTCAGGAATGCTTACCGATACAGATTGATATTGAGTAATATCCCGAGTTTTCATATTTTTTGAAAGCCAGTCTTTTGTTGAATTTACTCTTCTGCCAGAGCCAGCTTTTTGTGTGGTTTTTGCGCTCCCAAACTTATAGCCGAAAACGAATAATTGAAACGCGCCCCGTTTTTTTCCGTTATCGTCATCTTTCATGCTTTTAGAAAGCAAATCACGAACAATTTTTCGTAAATCCTTCGTTTTACTATACGGCTTTTTTTTGTCTGGTTCTGGCGTTAAGGGGCTCTCTTTTTTGTTTGTTGATTCTATATTATGAGCGAGTAAAAAGTCTGATTTGCGCGCTGCTGCATATATAGAAGCATAGCGACCGCTTAGTTTTTTTAGCTCTTCAGCTCTTTGCCGACGGTATTCAGCTTCTTTTTGGTCTTGAGCGTTTTTGTGCTTTGATTTTGATTGCATTGCAGTTATCTGAGACGCATTAATAAACACAAAAAATAAAAATAGATATCTAAGTAATTTCATTTCCCGGTTCCTTTTGTTTTTTTTCATTAGATGCCGTCACAGTATTTTTGAGTTTTGGCTGTATTGAAAGTTGTTGGCTTTCCTGCTTGCTGAATTGCCTTCTTGAGGAATTTGCACAGTGATTCGTTGCACTTTGTTGCATCCTGTTTGCAGGTGATAAATTTTCTAAAAGTAGCTTTTTCAACAACTGAAACAATATCTCTATTTGAAAAGGTAACAGGCTGCATGATATGGCCATAGCGATCCTTAGGATTAGGCAAATATAGATTGCCCTTAGTGACAGATCCGAGTCGATTGCAAAGATCGACTTCTGCCACGATTCCATTTTCAGAAAAAATTTTTTGAAAAAGTAGCGATCGCTCTGCGTCTTTAAGATCCGGGACGCCACTTATTGCTCCTGCAAATCGATCTTTAACTGCTTCATCAAGAGACTTAAGGTCATTAGTCGCAGCAATGACAAAAATATTTTTCTCTGATTGTAGCTCTTGTAATTCAGTCAGCAGTGTTATCAAAGTAGCGCGCTGATCTTGGTGAGAGTTTTCATTTCTTGTGGTTGCCAATGCATCTATCTCATCAATGAAAATGAGGCATGGTCGATTTAATTTTTTTGCTTCGGCAAACGCGCGGCGTATTTTGCGTGATGCTTCGCCGATATATTTATCGCTAAAAAAAGATGCTGAATAAGAAAAAAGTGGTAATTCAAGTTCTTGTGCTAAGATACTTACAAGATAAGATTTTCCGTTGCCGGGCCTTCCCACGAGCAAGATTTTGTTTTGAATCGTGGCTCCAGCCTTGATGCAGTCTTTTTGATAAGAGAAATAATTTATTAAGTCATTGACGGAGTTAGGGATCTCTCCTATGTATTTTTTCTTAATTCTCGTAAATATATCGATTTTCTTTTCATCATCAGTTAATGTGACTGAGAATTTTGGCTTATAAAATTCGGAATCGCGGTCTGTGTCCGGTTGATCACCAAGCAGATCAGTCAATAGCCTTCTTTTTTCTTGAATGATAAGTAGCTCTTGCATGTTCTTATTGGGTATTTTTGCAAAAAGTGTATCTACTTTACGTAAAAGCTCTTCAATTTCCTTCTGTTGGGGAGAGCTATCTGGCTGAAGTCTGCCTGTAAAAAATATTAATAAGTAGATGCAGCTAAAAAATCGCCTAAAAGTGGAGTTTTTAGAAAAAAATATGATCACGCGAAAACCTTTGCTGTGAAACTTAGATTGAGTTTAATAGTTTTAGCCCAATGATAGGACTATGATAATTTGATTTTAAATTTTTGCTATTATCGATGCTATCAAAGATGGTAAAAAGTCATTAAGGGCGGTCTATGCAAAAAGAGTATTCAGCGGGGGTGGTTGTTTTTCGTATTGAGGATAACGTGCGGCAGTATCTCCTGCTGCATTATGCCTCCGGGCATTGGGATTTTCCTAAGGGGCATATTGAAAAAGGTGAAGAAAAAAAAGAGGCAGCGCTCCGCGAGCTGTATGAAGAGGCCGGTATTCGGGCGCAGCTGGTACCTGATTGGGAATATGCATTCGACTATTTTTTTAAAAATATAAAAACGGGCGAACTCGTTAATAAAACGGTCTACTTTTTTATCGGCAAAACGGATGAGAAAAAAATCACACTTTCTCATGAGCATCAGGGATATGCGTGGCTTTCCTATGAGCAAGCGCTTGAAAAAATTACGTATAAAAATGCACAGGAACTTTTAAGTCAGGTTGATTCATATTTAAATTCGTAGCCCACGGGAGTGAAAAATGATCAGATTATATCTTTTTCTGAGCTTAGTGCTCTCTTTCGGTACTTTTGCTCGGCCGCGCATCGAGATGCTAAAAACGAAAGCTGATGCGGAGCTTATTAATCAGATAGCAGGACTCGCCGTAAAGGTGTACCGAGAGTACCCGCATCTTTATGTCGCGCAACCGGCTGAGTATGCGCCGTATGTCGCAAAGATAGCGGCTGCTCAGGATGCAGTAATTGGTCTCTTAATGAACGAAGATGATCTGGTCGGGGTGATTATGGGGGCGCCGATCGATTCTTTTTCCGAAAAATATAAGCAGGCCCTGAATGGTGTGTATGATTTCAGCGAAACCTTTTATCTTGCGGATCTCATTATTGATCAAGCATTCCAAAAAAACGGTAATGGAAAGCGTCTCTATGAAGGGTTTGAAAATGCAGTTGCTTCAAAAAAGGTATATCGGCAGATTCTGCTGGTTACTATGAGCGAGCAAAGTGTTATTGATTACCGTCCAGCTGATTATCAGTCGGTAGAGCTTTTTTGGGCAAAACGCGGATTTAGCAAACTGAATGGCTACCACTTTATTGGCAAATGGATGACCGCGTCAACGGGACAAAAGATAGAACATGTAATGGAGTATTGGATGAAAGAGCTTAGAACCATACATTACGCCTCAAAACTGAGTACAATAATGCTTGAGAGGCACCTATTATGACTACAAAATCTCAATCAACCAGCGATAAATTTATTGAATCATTAAGCCCAAAAGAACTAAAAGAGTTTAAAGAAGGGTATAAAGCTTTTGCATTATCTGAGCTGATTTTAGCCCTTAAAGAGCATGATGAAATTTCGGTGCGTAAACTTGCCAAAATTGTAGGGGTTTCGGAGCAAACTCTTGAAAAAATTATCTCAAGGCTAAAAATAAACAAAGGCAGAAGCAGAAGATGAAAAAAATCCAGAAAGGACTGGCGCGAGCCATAAAGAATTTGGTGGCGGGGGCTGGATTCGAACCAGCGACCTTTGGGTTATGAGCCCAACGAGCTACCAGGCTGCTCTACCCCGCGTCACATG
>JAGVKP010000069.1 GCA_020050475.1 Candidatus Babeliales bacterium | reverse complement strand
TTGATGACTACCTTCTAAGAGAGTATTTTTTTTGCTAAACGTCAACTAGATCTTGTTTTTCGTTAAAATGTCAAAGTCCTGTAACTTGATTTTCGCTGATTATGATTCAAAATAATCAAAAAATTTTTGATTGTGGCAATGCACACTAAAGTAAGATAGGTTATGTTAGTCGCTGGTGAATACTATCGGCATCATATATGAGCACAAATCATACATAGCATCATTTTTCTGACTTTAGTTTCTTTGGACTTGCCCAGAAAAGAAGGCCGATTAAAATCATCATCATTAAATAATTAACGAATGATGCCTCTTTGGCAGTAAGTTGGCGTCCTACAAAAGACTGTGCGGTAAATTGCACTGCTTGGCCACCATCTAAAAAGGGAAGCGGCAAAAGATTAAAAAAACCTATCTGAGCGCTGAGGAGCGCAACCCAGAAAAAGAAAATTCCCCAGCCAACGGTAAATGCTTGATTACCAAGCGAGAGAATACCCAGCGGTCCTACAATCCCTGAACTGCCGTGAGTAGTTGATGTTGTCGCAAGGCCGCCAAGCTGTCTTAAGATATTTTTCATCAATTGTGCCGAATGTATAAAGCAGCTTTTTAATGATTCTTTTTTTTTGTTTTGCTCGAGAGTAATGCCGATTCTACCAATGGTTGATCCCAAGAGGGTATGTGATGCAGGAGTACAATCGATGGTGAGCTCATGCCCATCTCGTTTGACAATAAGAGTTATTGGTTGGCTTTGATGACTCTGAAGATAGCTCAAAAAGGGAGTTGTCGTCTGCGTAATTGATATGTCGTCAAATGATATAATGCGATCGCCGACTTGTAATCCTGCTTTTTGTGCCGGGCTATCATGAACGATTGATTCTATGGTAGCGGAATGATTTTTGCGATGAGTGAGTGAGAGCAAAAAAATAAGGCAAAAACATAAAAGAATATTATTGAAAACGCCGGCCAGAATAATAATCATTTTTTGCCAATATGCTTTGTTTGCAAGAGCTGCCGCATCGATGCTAACAAAACCGCCAAGGGGTATGAGTGCTAACTGGAAGGTAGTAGCACCAATTTTTTTTTGAAGCAGTGGCGGGCCAAAACCGATAGAAAAAGTCGGAGTAGGAACATTAAAAATTTTGCAAGCAGTAAAATGCCCCAGTTCATGGAAAAAAATAATAAAACTTATAAGGCCAATAGTTGTTATCGTTCCAAAAAGTGATGAAGGTCGTGCCATGGGTCCCCCTTTGCCATTCATTATCTTGATAGTCTATCAGCTGTGCAAAGAGATCCGCAATTAATACCTAAAATGATCCGCCAAACTTAGCCCAAGCACCCCAGTTTGCCAGAGCAGTATCTTGCTGAGGAAATTCTATAAAACCACCTATGCCAAAAAAACCGGTATAGCAGTCCATGTCAACCACTGCACCGGTGGCAAGATGGACACGGTGCGTAACCGCCGCGCGAGCAATACCACTTTGAAGATCAAGTTCACTTATTCGCAATGACCTAAAACCAAGATCAAGCGGCCCGAGAAAATCAATAGTGCTTGTATCGGTGGCCGTTTGCCCAGGCAAATTGCCCTGGACACCAAAATCCCTGAAATTGCTGCTCTGTAAGTCGCTGATAAGGGCGTGAAGACCAACTTTTTCGTCTCCATGAGCCCAAAGATCATAACCAATTTGAAGATCAAAGTGATTGAATTTAAATCTAAAACCGGTTGAAAGATCTACAAGATTGAACGGGTAAAGATGGACAGGAAAGGTGAGTACGTTTACTCCGGGGATATTGCCGGTCCCATCACGGCGAGTCATCAGTAAAAATCTTGTCCAAGGTCTTCCTCTGAGGTCGAATGTCCTGAGTTGTTTACGCCTTAAGAGATAAATGCTTTCGATATCAAAAAAGAAGGCAAAAAGATTATTTTCCGTACATTCATTCAATGGGAGCTGGAAATGTAGGCCGATGCCAAACCCAAAATGCTTATTATTGCCAAGAAATGGTGAAAAAATATAAGCTGCATCTTGCCCACCGGCTAAAGGTAAAATAAAATTATTGTAATAGCCGATTTGAAAGCCATCTCTGTCCATAAATGTTGCACCTAGTTTAAACATAAGTTCAGCTAGTCCGGCTTTTTTCATTGAATTTGGATTAAATTTTCCATAATTCCAGGTGCCTTGATTAAATGCTTCTATAATATCAGCAGGGCCATTTGCAGGGCCCGGATTCAGGACAAACGTCTGCGTAATCTTGATATCATTTTCTACAAATTGTACTGGAAGCGCGATTCCAAACCACCATGAATCAAAAAATTTGTGATCGATAAATTTGCGAATGTTTTGATTATATTCAAGCCATAAGCCACCCTGTTTTTGTTCAGGTTTAATTGTCATGACGCCAGAAAAATCAGAAGGCAGCAAGAGCCACTCTGCACGAACATCACGCAATTTCGCCTGGGGAGCATTTTCACCCTTGATAATAAGGCTTGTTTTATTATTGAAGAGGAAATATTGATTGACACTTCTGTAAGGGCGCGTTTGCTGGTAGATACCAACTGCTTGCAAGCTTGCTTGCATGCAGCCAGGTTTATCATAAATACAATCGGTCCAGCCGGTTGAAAGTTGCGCTGCCAAATTTCGATAAATGGGGCGGGGAAACATAAAGGACTGTGATGTTTTTTCGTCGAGAAGCTCTTTGCAGCGGGCAAGAAATTCAACGCAATCGTCAAGGGCTAAGAGATTAACGCTTGAAAGCAAAAGAAGCAGCGCTATTACTACCTGGGGAATCATTAGGCGTCCTTTTTTAAGTTCGCATGAATTAGCACAAGTCTAGGATAGCTCTCAAAGAAAAACAAGAACCGCTCTAGCAAGGCACGTGATGATATGCTACGCTGCCGAGCAAAGAAAGGATCAATATGAAAAAATCAGTAACTCTTATAACGATGGTTACATCTTTCGGTTTCCTCTTTCAAGCTGGGCTATGGTCACAAGAGGAAAATCCTGTTTGCAGATTTGTCGATTTAAAAACAATACCAAATATTGTGCTTGATATTCGGTATGCGACAACTAATAACTTTACCGGCAAGATAGTTTACACCAAAGCGGAAGCTTTTCTTGTGCAGCCTGCAGCTGAGGCGCTTGAGCTTGTACAAAAAGAGTTGGCTGAAAGCGGCCTCGGCCTTAAGATTTACGATGCATATCGTCCACTATCAGTACAAAAAATATTCTGGGAAATAATGCCAGATGAGCGCTACGTTGCAGATCCGGCAAAAGGATCACGCCACAATCGCGGTTGCGCGGTTGATTGCACGCTGATTAATCTCAGTGATGGCAAAGAGCTTGAAATGCCAAC
>JAGVKP010000104.1 GCA_020050475.1 Candidatus Babeliales bacterium | reverse complement strand
GTATTGAATCCATCAAGTTCCGTCAGCAACTGGTTAAGCGTTTGGTTGCGCTCCTCAGAGCCACCATCGCCACCCGAGGTACGATGCGACCCAATCGAGTCGATTTCATCAATAAAAATAATACTTGGCATATGCTTGCGCGCTTGACCAAAAAGATCACGAACGCGTGCAGCACCGACACCTACATACATCTCGACAAAATCAGACGCACTGACACTGAAAAAAGGACAGTTTGCTTCACCAGCAACCGCCTTTGCCAAAAGCGTCTTGCCGTTACCTGGATCTCCTACCAGGAGCACCCCACGGGGAATACGGGCACCCATTTTTTTGTATTTTGCCGGAAATTTTAGAAAATCGATTATATCCTGCATCTCTTGCTTGGCTTCAGGCATACCGGCAACATCATCAAATTTCACTTTGATCTGCGACGGAACAAACATTTTTGTTTTGCCACTGCCTTTAGTCAATGGATTACTACTTGGCACAGAAGCAGAGTTATTGGACTCTAAAATCTTTTTGTGGGCAGCCAGAAGATCAGCCATCGCAACGTCCGGTTTACCCTCTTTTGATGCCTGTAAAGCAGCTTTATTGACCAAATCCATCAGATCCGCGCCAGAAAAGCCGGCCGTTTCATGCGCCAACGCTTTGAAATCAACATCATTGCTGAGTTTAACTTTTTGCGCATGGATACGTAAAATTGCCTCGCGCGCTACCAAATCTGGGTAGCCTACCGGCACCATACGATCAAATCTTCCCGGTCTTAAAAGCGCTTTATCAAGAACCTCAGGCATATTAGTGGCCGCAACAACGATGACTGCAGAGTTAACGGTATCAAAACCATCCATCTCGATGAGCAGCTGGTTAAGGGTCTGTTCGCGCTCGTCATGCCCTCCGCCAAATCCGCTGCCGCGTTGGCGACCGATTGCATCAATTTCATCAATAAAAACAATCGCTGGCGCTTGTCGACGCGCCTTTTCAAAAAGATCGCGAACTCGTGCCGCACCGACACCTACAAATACCTCAATGAAATCTGAGCCGGAAACACTAAAAAAGGGACAGTGTGCTTCGCCGGCCATCGCTTTAGCCAAAAGTGTTTTACCGTTGCCTGGATCTCCTACTAAAAGGACACCGCGCGGAATACGCGCCCCAAGCCGGCGATATTTTTCAGGATTTTTAAGAAAATCTACCACATCTTTAAGAGCTTCTTTTGCATCATCTGCGCCGGCAACTGAAGCAAAATTTTCAGCTATCATTGAGGGCATAAACATTTTGGCTTTACTTTTGCCCATCGAAAAGATGCCACCGCTATTATTTGATCCGCGTGCCTGGCGCAAAAAGAACCAGACGGCAAGTGGCAATGCCATAAAAAGCCCAAAAAACATCATGTACCAGAAATTAAATGGCTGCGTACCGCTCGCGACCGAAAATTCAACACCATGTGCCTTTAAAAGGTCCCAATTTTGCGTATTTTCAGGGATGGTCACCTCAAATCGACTACCATCCTTCATAATACCGTATACCTCTTGACCGGCAGTATGAACCGCCTTAACCTGCCCATTTTCAATAGCATTGAGGTACTGTGAATACCCAAAACTTTTTACATGACGCGTATAGTCGGTCATCTTGGTTAACAACCCAAGACAGGCAATAAAAAGCGCAACAATAATGAGAAGATTACGTGGTCCGCGCGAGACCTGTTTGAATTTAAGCTTTTTCATAAGCACTATCCTATTGTAGTTAGGTTAAGCCTATCCCTTTACCCCTAGGCAAACGCTCTCAAAATCTTTTTGTATTTACTAGCTGAATTAAGACAGCTTTCTCAAGCTGTTCAAGATACATTTTAATTATACAGCAGGCAAGCTCCCCTGTCGATAGATGAGCGGAGCAAAAAACGCTAAATGGGGATCGGTTTTTGATAGACCGGGGACCAGTTAGGATAGGAGCAAAGTTCATCTTTTGCCGTCAAATAAATCCGTTCGTTGCTCATCATATGATGAACCGCAATGCGAGAATGGACGCCGGTATCATGCGCAAAGACTAGATAGTTACCGCACGGCGACCATGAACTTTCTTTTTTGTCGCCGGCATCAAAGGTAAGCTGCTGATGCTTTTTGCCTACCGGGTCATACATCCACAGCTGATTGATCCCCCCGCATAGCCGGCTGTAGGAAATGCAGTGATTCGCAGCGCAATAAGCTGGCGCGGTGCAGTATCCATCTGCCGTAATCCGCTCCATCGTTTGTGAAGCGGCGCGGTAGCAATAGATCGCCGGCTGCTTACCTTCAAAATCTGAGCAAAAAACGATGTCCCCAGTGGGGCACAAGGTGGGCGAAACATTATTACCATCGTTGGTAGTTATCTGCTGTAAAAATGGCTCCCCATCGCCGTCCGTTGAATAAAGATAAATATGCGCATTGCTCCCAATGGTGCCATTTGCAGCGCAATATACCACCGTTTTTCCATCAGGTGAAAAAGATGGGCACGTCGTCATGCCGTCAAGATTAGCAACCAGTTTGGTGCGATTATCAAACGATACCGCCATGAGCCGCACATTACAGGCCCCAATTTGGCAATATAAAACCATCGGATCCTGTTTGTCATGATTCCATCGCGGAGCAAATGCATTGGTATGACCAACCAAAAGTCGTGCCTGCCCATCAGAATGTACAATATCAAAATAGGGAGCAGTGACATAAATATGCTTGACCATACGCTTGCCCTGCTTGACCAATTTGCAATAGGCAATGCGCGTTGAAAAAAAACCGGGCTGGCCCGTCAGCAGTGGCCACAGTTCATCAGCGACATGCTCAGCTACCGTGCGCGTACCATAAAGCGCCAGCGCGCAGCGCTTGCCTTTGACCATCATACCGCTACTGGTATCATACAAGCGCCACTCAAGCGCTTTGGGATCATGTGATGAAAATAACACCGCAAGCGGCACACCTTTTTGGTACCATTTTTTAAGTTCAGCTTTTGCCGGTAACTGCGCTCCCTTTTCAAGCATAATAGCAAATCCGCTCTTACTTGCTTTTGAGCGCTCAAGCATCTGCCGTATCAAATTGCTTATCTCTTGCAAACGTTCATTATCGCTCCTGATAAAAAAAGCAATTTTCATTTTTTCATGATGCGCAGCCGTGATAGCAATCTTGGCAGGCCTATCCTGCGCGCAAAGAGAAATGCTGATCGTTAAAATAAAAAATCTCATCAGGTAATAGATCATGTATTTTCCTACACATCAAAGGCGATACAAAGTTCTTTGTGTTTTAGCTGAGCAGAGAAAGATGCTTGGGCAACCGCCATTTTAGCCGCTAAATCGTAGGTAATAATCGTAGACGATTCCTCAATCTGAACGGTTACCGGCTTGCCCTGCTCATCAAGGATCACGCGCACAAGGCACGCGCGCGGCGGCTTGATGCCAACCGGCCTCCGCCATACTTTTTCGATTTCGTGGCGAATATCTGCATACAAGCACAGTGCTTCATACTCATCCTGCCCAATGCGAATCGGTTCGTGAACTTCCGGCAGTTCTGCTGGTGGTAGTTCGGCAGATTTGTGTGCCACCACCGGCAGCTCAGTTTTATTAATCACTGGCACCTGCGGGGCAGGCGGTGACTCTTTTTGCGCAACGACCGGCACCGCCTTTTTTTCAGGCAGCGCTACTTTCTTTGCATTTTTTTCCGGCAGCTTTGGCTTTGGTGCCGGCACCATTTTTTGTGGTGCTGCTAATTTTTTTGATGATAGCTGCTTACCAAACGTCGTTGCGGGAGATGAAGCTTTTTTTTCCGGCAATTTTTGCTTTACTGGCATAGGATCATGATGCGCAATTTTTTCAAGCGAACCGGGAACAGATCGCGCCGCCAGCACAAATTCAACCGGCAGCTCTGCCAACCGAGCAGCACGCAATGATATTAAAAGCGTTTCATTTGATGAACGAGAAAAATAAAAACAACCAGCAATAAGCAGATGAGCGCCAACCGAAACAGAGAGCGCTTGCCCGAAAAGGACCGCTCGTTTATGCGCGCCCGCTTGCAAGCGCGACTTTAACATCCTGAACGCCACCGACCACCTTTATTCTATCAATAATACTAACTAGCACCCCACACGATTTTGCTTCATCAATACGCACCCACACCGAACCGGTTTTATGAACTGATTTTGATACGCACAATTTAATTTCATTACCAAGCTGCTCAAGCGTCGTCGGCTTATTATTGAAAAAGATGCCACCTTTCGTGTCCACCGAAACGACCATCTCTTGCGCTTGCGTGCCGCCTTCTTTTGATTCACCTTTTGGTAAATTCACGCGAATCGCATTTTGAATAATAGGAGAAGTAACCATAAAAATAATGAGCAGCGTAAGCGCCGTATCAATAAGCGGCGTCAAACTCAATTCCGGAATCGTTGTTATCGTACGCCGACGCCTTTTTAATCTCATCATACTGCACCCCAACTACTGATTAAAGAGTGAATTGACCGACCATGAAAGTGAATCACTGAGTTTGACCAGCTGATGTTCAAGCGAACGGACACGCGTCGTCAAATAATGGAACATCATGAGTGCTGGAATAGCGACCATAAGGCCGGCAAGCGTCGTGATCAGCGCCTCGGCAATACCAGGAGCAACGGTCGGAATATCAGCCTGCTGCTTTTCGCTAATTTTGACAAACGCATGAATGAGGCCCCATACCGTACCAAAAAGACCTAAAAGTGGCGAAACGGCAGCTGCCGCCGCAAAAAAAGGAATAAAACTTTCTTCAGATCTAATTGCATCATCAAGCGTCTGCTCTAAATTTCCTTGCAAGACCGCCATCTCACGATCTGAAAACGGTGATAAGGTATGGCGCCCCTCAAGCAATGAATTAACGGTCGCAATATGTTGCAAAATAAAAGCACCCGGCATCGTGTGAGCAAAACCTTGGCCGATAAGGCGAATCTCTTCAAATTTTTGCTTTTTTTTCAATGCGGCCAGTACTTTTTGAATTTGCCGCTGCTTTAAAGCACTTATCACCAATTTATAAATAAAAAGTCCCCAAGCGACAACTGAGAGCACTAAAAGAACCACGAGTACCAATTTAGTCATAAGATCAGACTGCATAATAAGCAGCACGACAGGATTTGAACTACCATCCATAATAAAATCCTTTTTTTCTAAAAACAGTAAATTCTATGCGCTCTGAGTGTACTC
>JAGVKP010000128.1 GCA_020050475.1 Candidatus Babeliales bacterium | reverse complement strand
TATACGAGTCGGTATTCCTATTCGGCCAGCAGCTGCCGAGAGAATGCCGACGC
The DNA here is from genome assembly GCA_020050475.1 of Candidatus Babeliales bacterium. Lineage (GTDB taxonomy): Bacteria > Babelota > Babeliae > Babelales > JACPOV01 > JACPOV01. The sequence continues at coordinate 2,769 of JAGVKP010000128.1, read as the reverse complement.
CAAAAGCGATCATTGATAAACTTGGCCCGTGCGTTGCGCAACCCAAGCTGGATGGGTTTAGATTGCAGATTCATGTCGATTTGCGGCATAAAAAGCCGCGCATCGAATTTTTCTCACGGAATTTAATTGATATGTCTGCTATGTTTCCGGATTTGATAAAAGCGTGTGCCGAGCTTCCGGTACAAACGCTTATTTGTGAAGGTGAAGCGATTTCCTATGACCCTCATACCGGGTCGTTTTTGCCGTTTCAAGAAACGGTTAAGCGCAAAAGAAAACATGGCATTGAGCAAGCGATTACCGACTATCCGTTACGCGTCTTTCTTTTTGACCTGCTGTATCTTGATGGTGAATCATATTTAGGCAAAACGCATGAGCAGCGCAGAAAAAAACTTGAAAAGTTAGTAAAGCCAGTAAAAGATGAAACGATCAGTGTTATTGAAGAGGTTCAGATTAAAACGACGCAGGAGCTCGAAAAATATTTTCTTAAAAATGTTGAGCAAGGGCTTGAGGGATTGGTGGTCAAGCGAACTGATGCCATCTATCAGCCGGGCAAACGGAATTTTAATTGGATCAAGCTCAAGCGACATGAAGAGGGGCATTTAGAGGATACGATCGACTGCGTCATACTCGGGTATTATACCGGCGCTGGTAAACGAGCTTCATTTGGCGTCGGTGCATTTCTAGTGGGCGTCTATAATAAAAAAAATGATAGCTTTCAGACGGTTGCCAAGATTGGGACCGGTGTGAAAGATGAAGGCTGGAAAGAGCTCAAAAAAATGTGCGATGTCATTAAAGTGGATCCAAAGCCAAAAAATGTGGATTGTGCTTCTGAGCTGTATCCGGACGTTTGGGTAAATCCTGAGATTGTCTGCATGATTCGAGCCGATGAAATTACGCTTTCTCCGCTGCATACTGCCCACAAGACGGAGAAAAATCTTGGGTATGCGCTGCGGTTTCCGCGCTTTATGGGCTATCGGCCGGATAAAAAGGCAGTTGAAGCGACAACGATTGAAGAGATCAAACGCCTTTATGACGATCAGTTTGCTTAACGATTATCAAGTTACCTTAAACACATTCTTCAATAGCTCCTTGAGTGCCGGCGTCAGGGTTTCAAAAATCTGTTTGAGATGATTATTGAGTTGAATAACGCGGCTAGTTTTATGTTCCTTGAGGGCAAGGGCGATGAGAAGTGTCTGACTAAGGGTGAGATTTCTGAAATCACGTTCATCTAAAATACCCCATATCTTCGCAGTTTTATCAGCTGATCCGGTAGCAAGCAGCTTGCCATCAGGGCTCCAAGCAACTGAATTAATGTCGTCCGTATGCTCTTCTATTATATGCACGAGCTTCCAGTTTGATGTATTCCATATCTTAACAGTCTTATTACCTGATCCGGTAACAAAATATTTACCATCAGAGCTCCAGGCAACTGGAGCATTTCCAGGAAGCGTACGAATGATTTTCCAGTTTGATGTATCCCATATCTTGACAGTTCCATCAGCTGATCCGGTAGCAAGATACTTGCCATCAGGGCTCCAAGCGACTGAGGTAACAGTTTTCGTATGCCCCCGAAGGTTCATTACGAGGTCTCCGGTTAAAGCATTGCGTATTCTAGCAGATCCATCATTTGATCCAGCGGCAAGATCTTTATTATCGGGACTCCAGCCAACTGAAACAATCTCAGCAAAATGCACGATAGGCGTCTTTATGAGTTGCCAATTTGATGAATCCCATATCTTAGCCTTACCATCAGATGAACCGGTTGCCAGATATTTACCATCCGAGCTCCAGGAAACTGATTCAACATCGGCAGTGTGCCCCTTAAGTGTCTTTAAACGCTGCCAATTGGCCGTATTCCATATCTCTGCAGTATCATTATCCAATCCAGTGGCAAAGTACTTACCATCGGGGCTCCAAGCAACTGATTCTACGCTGCTATTATCCTCCTTGAGTGTCTTTAAGAGCTGCCCTGTTGCTGCATTCCATATCTTGAAAGTACTATCCCATGACCCTGTAGCAAGATTCTTGCCATCAGGGCTCCAGGCAACTGAAGAAACAAATTTATTATGCCCCGTAAGTGTCTTCAGGAGAAAAAAATGAGGCATCTCGAGCAGTTGCACAATTTTGTTTGCAACCATCATATCCAGATCTTCGCTCAGCCCCATAAAAGCGCCCCAGTTCCTTCCTTCTTTAAAGAGCTTGAGCGACTCGCTGCTGACCAATCGCTTTGCGAGTTCATTGAGCGTTGCATTTTCAAGCGTCTTTATTGCAAGAAAGTCTGCAGCTTTTAAAAGCAGTGCAATTGGTAGTAATCCGTATAATGTGGTATCATCAAGCGCCATTGCCAGAAGTTTTTTATATGCCAATACTGGAATGAGCGCATACAGATTTTCGAATGTTTTTTTGCTGACTGGCTGAAGATAAAAAACAGTAGCATCGTTTTGGCCCGTAGCCTCCGCAAGATCTTGCAAGGTTTGTGAAGCTTTAATCAGCGTATCGATTTCATTTTTGTCGCTTAATGGCTTTGTGACAAGTCCATCTTTTAAGACAAAATTATACATGCCCGTCTTTAAGTTAGCGGAAATCATCTCTATATTTTGATAGCTTTCTCCTCTGCCAACCGCTTTTTCAATTTCGTTGAAAAGTTCTTTGCGGCCATCTTGTTTGGTCGCCATTATTTTTTGCGCAAGAAAACGTTCAATGAGAGGTTTTAAAAGATTAAGTTCTAAAAAAGAGACGATTGCAAGAATATCAGTGAGCTGTTCAAAT
>JAGVKP010000076.1 GCA_020050475.1 Candidatus Babeliales bacterium | reverse complement strand
TGTGCCGCATATTCAGGGAATCTCGCTCGAGCGTATCATGAGTGCTATCATTCAAGGGACGCAAGAGGCATATAAAGACCAGGGGCTTGCTTATTGTACGATCTCATTACCAGAAATCTCACCCTTCTTTATTGGCCAATATCTGCAGTATGCTATGCTTGAGATTATTTATGTGGCTGATCTATTAGCTCTTGATCCTTTTAATCAACCGCAGGTAGAGTTATATAAATCGCATACGCGAAAGATTTTGGCTCATGAGTGAGTGCACGTTTATTATTCTTGGTGCGTCGGGAGATCTTGCCAAGCGAAAGCTTTTTCCGGCGCTGTATAAATTGGTGCGCGATCAAAAGATTCAGCGTTACGCAATTATTGGTGCAGCGCGCGATGAATTAACGGTCGATGATATTTTTGCCCGCGCTGAGCCGTTTGTTGGTTCGATTGACAAAGAGCTGTGGCAGTCGTTGATTGGTAAAACATCATATATACAAATTGATTTTGACGATGAGCAGAGTTTTAGCCGACTGGCAAGTCACGTAAGTACTATCGAAAAAAAGTACGGGCTTGCTGGGAATCGGTTGATCTATTTAGCGACACCATCAACCTTTTTTTGTTCACTGACGCACCAGATTGGCAAGTCAGGAATTGCGTCGCGCAACTTACCCGGAAGTTTGACTTGGCAGCGGCTTATTTACGAAAAGCCGTTTGGGCTTGATGAAGTTTCTGCGCGCCAAATTAATGAATGTATTCATGAATGGTTTGACGAAAGTCAGATTTATCGCGTTGATCATTATCTGACCAAAGAGCTCGTAAGTAGCATTGTTCTTATCCGGTTTACCAATATTATTTTTGAGCCACTTTGGAATCATAAATTTATCGATTATGTCCAAATTAACTTGAGTGAAACGTTGGCGCTTGAAGGGCGTGGTAGATACTATGATCACTATGGTGTCATGCGTGATATTGTTCAAAATCATGGGCTGCAACTTTTATCATTGGTAGCGATGGAGCTTCCTGAGAAATTAGATGCTGCAAAAATACAAAATGAAAAAACAAAGGTACTTGAAAAAACGCGCATTGATGATGGTTTTTTAGGTCAGTATCAGGGGTATCGTGATGAAATTGATGTAAAAAAAGATTCGACCATGCCGACGTTTGCATGCCTTAAGCTTTCGATTGATCGGCCTCGCTGGGCTGGCGTTCCTTTTTTTATTAAAGCTGGCAAACGACTTGAGCGAAAAGATACCTCGATTCACATTAAATTTAAAAATGTTGACTGTACGCTCAAAGAAAGTTGCGTTTACGAATCGGATTATCTCACGATACAGATTGATCCAGATGCACGTTTTTCTTTGCAGCTCAACACGAAGTTGCCAGAAAGTATGTATGAAGTGATGCCGATTCAGCTTGTTTTTAACCACGATTATGCCCTGCGTACCGCAACTCCTGAAAGCTATGAAATTCTTTTGGAGCAAATTATCAAAGGTGATCAATCGGTATCAGTGCGGTTTGACGAGATCGAACATGCATGGTCGATTGTCGATGCACTCCAGAAACTTTCACTGCTCTCGTATGATTATCAGCCGTTGACACAAGGGCCGCACGAGGCGCTTGCTCAGTTTGCGCAAAAATATCGCATAAGGTGGCGCGTATGAATATCGGGATTATCGGTCTTGGCAGGATGGGAAGCGCAATAGCTTCTCGCCTCATTGCTGCAAAACTTCAGGTTTTTGGTTTTGATCGGGATAGCAAAAATTGTCAGCAGGTTGAAACCAATGGAATAGTCTGTGTTAGTGATTTAGCGGAACTTGCGCAGCAGGTGAAAACTTTTTGGCTTATGGTGCCGGCAGGCGATCCGGTTGATCAAGTGATTGCTGAACTGAGGCCGCACCTGAAAAATAATATGATCATTATTGATGGCGGCAATAGTAAATTTAGCGATTCAATAAGACGTTCCGAATCGCTCAAAAAAGATGGCATCAATTTTCTTGATTGCGGCACTTCGGGTGGATTGCATGGCAAGGAGCTTGGATTTTCTCTCATGATCGGTGGTGAAAAAAATGCCTATGAGCAGAGCATTCCTTTTTTCAAGGCAATTGCGCTGCCCGGAGGTTTTGGGTTAGTTGGGCCATCGGGCGCAGGTCATTATGTCAAAATGGTGCACAATGGCATTGAATATGCTCTTTTGCAGGCGTATGCCGAAGGGTTACATCTTTTGCGTGATGGGCAGTATAAAGATCTTAATCTCGCTCAGATTACCGAAATTTGGCAACACGGTTCGATTATTCGTTCATGGATTTTAGAGCTTGCGCATTCTATTTTAGAAAAAGATCAAAAGCTTGATACCGTTTCAGGAAAAATATTTGAAAGCGGAACTGGCATGTGGACGGTCCAAGAGGCAGAGCGGCAAAAAATACCGGTTGCTTTGATCAAAGAAGCTCTTGCAATAAGAGTATCTTCGCGTGAATCAGGTGGCACCTATGCAACTAAATTAGTTGCGCTTTTGCGGCATGCGTTTGGTGGTCATCCGTTGGGGTGATTCATCGCTGCTTGATTTTTGTGGTGGTATATTTTCCTTTGATGAATTGTGTAATTCTGTATCGAGCTGATTAAGAATAGGTGAAGAAAAATCGGCATTTTTTCTGAGCTCTTGAGCAAATGCATAGATGATCAGCAGGTGTTCCGTTTTATGCGCAGCATTCAGCAAAAAAAGTGTTTTCTTGTCGAGTTTGTCTTGCGGGAAAGCATTCAAATAAATCAATGATACCATGTTTTTTTTATCAAGAAGTGCGACTAATGCGTTTTGCGCTGAAAAGCACACTTTTTTGATCGCCGGCAGCTTTAGCGTTACTGAATCGTCTTCATTAGTGGTATTCAAAAAAATAACCTTGTTTTTTCCGGTGATGACAAGCCACTGGCCATCGCTTGTCATCAGGATTGTTTGTGGTTGGATGTCAATCGTAAAATCCTCGATGATTCTGGATTGATCAAGGTCGTATGCTATAACGAATTGCTCTTGAGCAGCGACGATGAGCTGTTTGTAATTGGAATGGAAAGTAAATGACGTGGGAGTTATATCACGCTGTAGAAAATTACCGGTAAATTTTCCGGTTGAGATATCCCAGAATGATATGCGCTTCAGGGACGCTCCTTTTGACGCTAAATATCTATTGTCATTGCTCAGTGCGAGCGTATTGAATGCGTCGTAACGATCACCTTTGAGTATCGCCTGAGGGCTTAATTCAGGCAGTTGCCAGATTCGTGCTGTTCCATCATTGAGACCTACAACAACCAAGTGCCCATCATTTGAAATAACGACTGAGCGCATATTGTTTGTTGAAAAACTAGTACTTAAAGAGGGGTTGAGGTCTTTTGATAAGGTTGAGCTTTTGAGATTAATTACATAAACCGATCCGTTAACAAGACCTACGGCTATTGTTTCGGCGTTTTTGTCAAAAGCAGCTGCATGAGGTGGGTACTCAAAAGTGAATATCGACTTATCGAGAGTTGTCATATTGTGGATAACAATTTTCTGCGCATCACGATTTGCAATAATGAGTTCATTAGCTTCGTTGAAGCAAATCGCTAATGTTTCTCCATATGGTGTTATTTCGATTTGCTCATGAATTACTGCTTGAGGAAATAATCTTTTTTTCATTTTAAAAAAAAGTAACGGATCGAGTAGCCCCAGCAAAGACGATTCAGCTTCTCCAATCTCGCCTTTTTTTATTCCATTGATTACCTCTGGTGACGTTAATTTATTAATGATTTCGTCAATCGTGAGCGATAGAATGGTTGGTAAATCTAAAAAATCGGCAGCCAGCGCAAGCTTAATGAGCGCGGAGACGTTTTTATTGAGGATTTTTTGTTTCAATTGCCTCTGCATTGATGGGTCAAGTACGGGCACAATCAACTCTTTTATTGAAAGCAGTTGGTAAAATGACTCAACTGATAGCCCGGAGAGATACAAGGGATTGAGTGATGTGCCCTGCGTTGAATAGTCAAAAAGTTTTGGTGTTACTGTTGTATGACCTAAAGTCTCTAAAATTCCTTTTAATACAGCAGATGTCTTAAAAAGATTCTGTAAAAAGGGGATCTCTTTTTTTGCAAGAAAAGTAGTTTGATTATCTGCCAGTACAAATTCGATCTTGTCGGTTGGCGCATACGAACGACGAGGTCGATAGAGACTAAGCTGCGAAAAAGCTATCTTTTCAAGGAGCGGAATATCAAGATAGCGAGCAAGCTCGTAGATATCTTGAATTACCTGGAAGCGTTTTTCATTATCGAACATGCTGGTGTACTCTTTGAAAAACTGTTCGATCTTAATGGTATTGTTAAGATTGTTGAGATTGTTCAGGATAAGCGTGACAGTTTCTTTATTGCTATTGATCGGGATAATTAGATGAGCACCAGGAGTAGATTCTACTCCCTCTTGACTCACAATATCACTAATCGTTCGTGAAACTTTTGCCAACAGACTGGTTGTTTGCTCATCAAGATCCATTCGTTCATCATGAGCAAGAGCAAAACTGATTGATTTGCCACACAACGATACTGTACCCGCAAGATGCAAAACAGATATCAAAAAACGTAATTTTTTGGCCATTGCTTATCTCTTTTTTTTAAATGCGAGAGTGCTTTTATCAACAACCGTAGCACATCAGGCGCTCTATTTTCAAATACAAAATGAAATAAAAGAAACATTGGATAACAAGCTCTTTTTGCAACTATTCAGCTTTGTGATAGACTGAAAACCAAGTCAGATGAGGCATGTCTATGAAAGAAAAGCTTGTTCAAATACCACTCCTGCCCGGCGTCTATCTTTTTAAAGACAAAGATGGGCAGATTATCTACGTGGGAAAAGCAAAATCGCTTCGCAAGCGCGTGAGTTCCTACTTTCAAAAACAGGATACTGATTGGAAAATAAAAGCGCTTATTGATGAGCACGCGACCATTGAACATATTGTCACGCATAGTGAAATGGAAGCGCTCCTTCTTGAAGCGCAGCTGATTCGCGATAACCAGCCAAAATATAATGTCTTGCTCAAAAATGGGCAGCCATTTTTGTATATTATGGTTCCCAGCTTTGATGAGCTACCGACCCTCCAGTTGGTACGAAACAAGAAAAAAAAGGGGACCTACTTTGGGCCCTTCTTGCAAAAGCGTCAAGCGCGTGCCGGGTATGAATATTTGATGAAAACCTTTCGGCTTGAGCTGTGTAATAAAAAAATTAAAGATGGCTGCCTGCAGTATCATATTGGTATATGTGC
>JAGVKP010000067.1 GCA_020050475.1 Candidatus Babeliales bacterium | reverse complement strand
CTTTTGAGGCTATTGCCTTTAGCGGTGTGATATGAAGCATCTTCATAACGACCAAAAGGGTGTTTTTCTTTTTCAGGTGGCTTATTGAAGCTATTTCTTTTGCGCCATTCGTCGTCAGGATCAGGTGGCATACCGCCGCTTGAGGCAGCATAGAACCGTGGCTTATCAGTTTCGTCTTTTTCCTGTTTCTTCTTTTTTTTCTGGTTTCTCTGGTGGCTTGTCGCCTCGAATGATAATGATGATGAATCGGGTAGCTGATAATCAACCCATGTTTGATAGATATCAAGAAACGGGACACCCTTTTGGTCGACCGTAAGCAGATTATCTTGGACGCCCTGTTTGCGTAGTTCGCTGACTTCAGCCGGAGAATAAGCTTTGTTAAAAAATTCTTTTGAGACCGGGTACTCTATTTTTGTGCCGCATTGATCTTCAGCGCGTTTGTAGGCATACAGAATGGCTTTTACGGTATCGTATGATGATTGATTGATTTCGCGTACAATTTCGTTGAGTTCTGCGGCCGATTTGAGCGGAAGTAGATCATACGATGGCGGTTGGTAAAGATGATTGATTATTGGCTTATCGACTTTTTTCACCAACATAAATCCGCTTTTTTCACCGTAATATTTGGTTTGCCATGAGCCATCAAGATAGGGGTGCCCATTTTGGTCCAGCGTCAGTACCGGATCATCGATTCCGCGGAGCCGAAGGCCGACTACTTCTTCTGGTAAGTGGACGCGAGAATAAAAATTGCGCGGGGCATTGGTATCAAGGTGAGGGCGTATTTGGTGCTCTTGCTTTAAGTTGAAGAGGGCTTGATCGAAAGCAGTTCGTCTTGATTTTTCCGACCTATTAAACTGGCCTGAAAGCTCCGGAATAGATAGATTTTTTTCGTTGAGCGGTTGGTTGCTTGGTTTGCTTATTAATATTAATTCAGGTTCTGATTGCGTTGGTGGCTTTTTATTAAATAACCATGAAAGTCCGGCAACACTGGCGGTCACCAATGTTTTTTCAATAGCAGGAAGTGCTTTTGCTGCATTGCCTGCAAGACTGAAGACAAATTTTATTCCTTCGGGAGAAGAGATGAATGTTCGGCTTGGTAGCTTTATCTGCCTTAATTCAGCGTAGAGCGATGTTTTTGCGACCGTTTGAAAATTGTATCGGAGATCAAAGAGAGTTTTTTTTCGCTGAGATTGTTCTGGCACAGATTTTGTCGCAGCATGCGGTGTTCCTAATTCGCGCTTAAGAAGCTCTTGGATCGCTTTATTGTGAGAATTGCTTGTTAGATGATTTGTTATTGACGAATCGGTAGAGTGTGTGCTTGCATGTACGTTTTTAGGAGTAGAATAGTAGCGCGCTAAATTTTCAATATCAGTAAATTCAGGCTTTGCGGTTTTCGATGCCAAAAATTGAGCGATACTTTCCTTCTTTTTATTTTCACTCAGCTTCAGTTGCTGCGTTGCGATCACAGAAAGCTTTTCGTGGTGCTTGTTTTCGCTTGCTTCGAGCTCGATCTCTTGGTGTGCCTTGTGAGCGAGCTTTCCTAAGGCTTCCGAATAACCCGTAGCGGCTATTTGGCTAGAGTGATCTTTGAGAGTCGATGTTTTTGCTACAACTAAATACTGATGGGTTCCGCTGCTGGCAGATATGCCTAATTGCGGAGTTGATTCAAGGCTAGGAGTGCAAGACGTTGATGGTGATCCACTTGATGACATGGCTTGAATAGTGCACAAAGCTATGACTGTGCCTTGCGGTGGAAAAATAGTGCTCGAATTGTTGGTAGAAAAACTTATACTTGATGTGGTTTTTACGGCAATGATTCTATTCTCTTGAAAGGAGATGGCGATCAAAAGAAGTATTGACAAACGCTTGTAACTCATTGATCACCTTTTGATAGGAGCGTAGCCTTAGATACCATCACCATAAGTGGGAAAATAGTTAGCATAAGTTGCTTTTTTGCCGGCTTTATCAATAGCTAATCTTGCATAGGAGCATAAATGTTTGTTGCAATGATCTTTGTTTTGTGTACAATCGGCAAGCTTCTTAAGAAGCGTCGTCGTGACAATATATTCTATATCGCGATTCGAAAAAGGCAGATGCATACCAGAAGAGTCTTGCGTTACCTCTGCCAACCTATCAGCAAAAGCCGATTCAATCGGGTGGTTTTTCTCTTTAAACAATTTTTGAAAAAGTTCAGATCTCTCTTTTTGATTCAATTCGTTGATTATAGCAATGGAGCCTGCAAATCTATCTATGATTGCTTGATCAAGAACATAGATTTGGTTTGTTGCTGCAATAACGAAAATATTTTTATTGGTCTGCAGCTCCTGCAGCTCGGTAAGTAATGTGATAAGTGTGGCGCGATGTTCATCATGAGTGCTCTCTCTTCTTTGTGATGCCAGCGCATCAATTTCATCAATAAAAATCAATACGGGACCATTCATTTTTTTAGCGGCATCAAATGCTTTTCGTATTCTTTTTGATGATTCTCCAATATATTTATCAGCAAAAAAAGAGGCAGAAAAGCTCAGATACGGAATTTGAAGAGCGTGGGCTAAAACTTTAACCAAATAAGTTTTTCCGGTTCCGGGTCTTCCATATAAAAGCACTCTGTTGAATATATCAACTTTTTTTTCGATACATTCTTGGTGATGACTAAAATAGAAAATAGCGTCCTCAATTTGATCAGGAATCTTGCCGATATAATGTTGTTTTATTCTTGAATGAACAGATAGTTCGCGCTCGATTTCTGTCAGTTGATCGGGATATTTTGGCGCAAAAAAATAATCATCATCTTTTTTTTCGGTCACTTGATTTGGATTTTCTTGTCTAGCCGCGAACGTTATCAATTCTGCAATAATTTTCTTTTTTTCTTGCATAACAATGGTTTCTTGAAGTTTTTCTGAAGGGATTTTTTCAAGAAGCTGATCTACCTGATTAATAAGCTTATCAAGACTTTCATCTGGGATATTTTCTGGTGCGGCCTGTGTGTTTAAAATAATACCGAGAGAGAGAAGCAAAAAATATAAACTTTTTTTCACTGATAGATCCTTTTGTATTGACTAAGTTGAGTATGCTGAAAGTGTATCGATTTCAAATAAATTCTCAACCGATTCGCCGCGCATTTTTTTGCCTAGAAGCGATTGACCAAGATATCCCCAGAGTGATAGTCAAAACTCACAAAAACCCTTTATCAATAGGCTCACAAGTAAGTAATTTGCCAAACGAGATCCGGCCATAGTACGATGGTAAAAAGAAGAAGCAAAAAAGTGAGAGTAATAAAGCGAATAACCTCTAAAAAAGGGTTGTACTATGAAGCCGATGCATGATCTTTCTAAGCATAATGCATTGTTGCGTTATCTTAACCAAATTCCCCGCAAAATGGTGGCGTTACACGGGCGGGATAATGTTGCAGCGTTTGTTCTGTATGATTTGTGCCATGAAAATGGATTTAATTTAGTCCGTGCTGCCTATTTAGTCGATAATCCGGACTTTAATTGCCTCAAAGGTGTTGCCGGTATTCATCGCGACGAGAAGCATATCCATGGTAATGGTACCGATTTTTGGCAAGATCCGGATCTGTATACCAAGCTTGCTGCTGATTCTCTTTTCAATCGTCGCACGAGAGAAATTGAGCAGGAGAGTATTGAGCGAAACGGCAGTCAAGAAAAAAAAGCGATTGCGGCACTTGCTCATCAGCTTGATTTTAAAAATCCGGAATATTATTCATGGAAAATGCGCCATGATAATAAAGGATTTTTTATTTTTGATAGGGTCAATGGTGAGCTTAAAGAGCTTGATGAGCATATGAATGACTGTATTCATTTTTTTAGCTACTGCCCTATTGCATAACAAATGGTTCAAGCCCTGGCATTCGTTCATCAGATAAAAATGCGAGCGTCGCGCCGCCGCCAGTTGACAAAAAATCGATCTTG
>JAGVKP010000004.1 GCA_020050475.1 Candidatus Babeliales bacterium | reverse complement strand
TATTTGAAACTTTTATCTCTTCACAAAATTATCACTCGGGAGCCGTTATGATTTAAATCTTTTTCAGATTTCGTGTCTTGACGAAGGGGTTCACTATAGGCGGTGTGATTTGGTCTTAAGCATCTACTTGTTTTTGCGGTAAAAGCAACCAATGCTTTATTGATAGGGAAGATCGGGTGATGTTGCTAAAAAGATCGTTGCGCTATCAGTTACCGCGATCAGCGTATGAGGGTTATCGCTAGCCATGATTGCACGAATATTTTCCGTTTTATCCTTAAGCTGATCCTCAACATTAAGTGTTTGTAGTCGTTTCGCTTCTTTTGCATCCCATACATCAATCTCTTGACCACGAACTGCATAGACAATTGGAAGTGTTTTATGAGAAACGATTTGTGGATAATAAATATCGCGGGCCGTAATTTCTTTTTTTTCTATTATTGATACCTCTCTTGGTACGAAGACCGCTCTCGTTTTTTTATCATAAAATATCGGGTATGCACAATTTTGATAGGATATAATAAGTTGATTAATTTCGGGCACTTTTGCTACATCTATAATGTGGAACGTCATCGAATAGACTGAAATTAGGTGTTCTTTTTTAGCAGAAAAATCAATAAAACTTGCTTCTCCTGATGTGAATAAAACTACTAAATTATAACTATTGGGTAGAAAAAATGAATGGCGAATTCCATTTCTGGATTTTTTAGTTATTTCTGTTTTTTGTGAGGCTAAAGAGATTTTTTTGTTATCGAAGCTAAAAAAATCTATAAGGAATGAATGAGCGTTTTCTTTAATAATTGCCCCGTATTTCTCGTCATCTGTAGTAGTTATAGACCTGATTGACTGAGTGTTTATAGAAAGCTTATCAATATAATCATCAGTTTTTTCCCTTAAGGAGCTAAATTCATAGATTTTTTGGTAATCCAAATCTTTGAATTTAAAAAGGCCAATATCAATTTTGCCCTCATTAGGAGTGCCAATAAGAAACATATAGGTGTTTTTTTTTGTGATGTGGTGGCCAAAAAACCTTTTTAAAAGCTCAGGCATATTTTTTTGATAATCGTATGAGCGTCCTGACATGGGACCATCAGGTGTAAAAAACACCCGCTCATCTGAAGCGGCAGAAACATAGGCAGAAATAATGTTGTCATTCTTGTGTTGCGTGCTTATATGCTTAATTGCTGAATCTAGGATGATTCCTTTTTTAATTTTTTTAAGCTCATCTATCTCACTTTTTTCTAACGCACCCTCGAGCGTTTCTTTGTTTTCTTTTTCAAAAACGAATTGCACCATTGATTCAGCTATCTTTTTTTTCAATGCGGATATACCCAAACAATTGGCGAAAGAAAAGAGTGGTATTTTTTGAGCGATATCCGTTTCTTTAAGTTTTTGATCCAAAGCGCTTTGTTGACCCTCTGAGAGGTTTTCCTGCAGATACGGTGCGAATTCTTCAATCACAGGAAGCATATCTGGCAGGTAATTTTTGAATTCCAAATAGGGCTGGTTTTTTTCTTGAAACTTTTCAGTTTTTTCTGAAAGTAAGGCGTGCAATGGTGCAAATGCGCAAGACCAGTTATCTATTTTCAGATATTCTTGTTCTCGATTATCGCTTCTTATTTTTTTAATCGCTTCATTTGCATACCAAAAAGATCGCATTTTTACTTCAGACGTAGGACAATAAGCATCCCAAGCCTCCTGCCAATAGTGAAAAGTTGTTTTAACTTTTTTTTGATATTGTATATCTCTTGCAATCTGCAGCTTGGTCCCCCATTCAAGTTTATTGCCAATGCGACGGATATCATTGCTTACTGTGGTAAAGCTTACAGGTTTGATTCTACTCGAAGAATTGGCTGCCGGTACTAGCGAACCCTGAACAGCAAAATAAAAGACGAAGAAAGACAAAGGCGGCAAATACCGCAAACTCATGAGAATGCCCCTTTAATAAGATTTAATACAGATTGTATCACTTGTATTTTTAAAAAACAATTTTTACCGAGAGGCTTGCGGCTCAATAACTTCGTAATACTGTGCAACCAGCTCTTTAAACCGGCGCCCTCGATGGCGATAGTCAGTAAAAAGATCAAAGCTTGAGCCGGCAGGGGAAAAAAGGACCGGTGAATGCTGATCGGCAATAGTGGTGCAATGCTTAAGCGCATCTTCCAGTGTGTTGCAGGCAATCGCAGATACATTTCGTTGTGTGCACCAGCCAGCTAACTGCTCAGCTTCAGCCCCAAAACAGACCACCTTCTTAACTGAATCAGGCAACTGAGCAATCAAGGCTGATCGATTGACTCCCTTACTGAGCCCACCCAAAAGTAAAATAAGCGGTTGTTTTGCAAAAAGATGGACCGCTGCCAACGTCGATTCCGGTACCGTTGCTTTGGAATCATCATAAAAAGTGACTAATTGGCGGGTCTCGATTTTTTCAAGCCGGTGCTGCAAAAAGGGGTAGTGATAATCAATCACCTTAAAATCCGGCAAGGGCAGCTGCAGAAGTTTAAGGACCCCAATAACCGCGAGCCAATTATCGGTGAATGATT
>JAGVKP010000088.1 GCA_020050475.1 Candidatus Babeliales bacterium | reverse complement strand
TAATGCTGCTCGCCTGCTCCTTGGCAACTTGTGCAGACCTGATAGGATGTGCCTGCTTTTAATCCTTTGCCTTCGCATCCCGGGCAGCTGACAAAATGGTAGTACCCGATCTCTTTTTTGGTGCCGGTATATGCTTCTTGCAGCGTAATGGTGATCTCTTTTGCTAGATCGTGCCCCTCATGCGGCGTCGGGCCTGAGCCCTTTTTTTTGCTACGCGCGCGTGATTTGCCTTCTTGGCCAAAAATGGACCCAAAAATATCCCCAAACTGACCGAAGATATCTTCCATATTGACATCCTGGCCATATCCTTGAAAGCCGCCCATTCCTTGCGGCCCTTCATGCCCAAACTGATCGTAAGCAGCGCGTTTTTCCTTATTTGAAAGCACTTCATATGCCTGCGCGGCTTCTTTGAATTTTTCTTCTGCCTGTTTGTCGTCGGGGTTACGGTCAGGGTGATATTTCATCGCGAGTTTGCGATAGGCAGCTTTAATCTCCGCCTCGCTTGCTGATTTTGCGACCCCTAATATTTCGTAATAATCTCGTTTGCTTGCCATCTGGTTTATTTCGAAAAAAATGGTGAATTTCTCTCAAGTATACAAAAAAGCGATTGATCGATCAAAAGGGGCGTTGCTGAGCTTGGTAGTTTAAAAAAACTCACGAATTGCATTCTGGGAGCGATTCAAGATACTGATAAGCATCCTCTTCATGGTTGTTGAACCGCAAAAACGTCCTGAGAGCTGATGCCACCCCAATCTCATTTTTGACGAAACCCTGCAGCTCAGTATCAATTAGGGCAACGCGGTCATCCAGCGTATGAATAAAATTTGATTTATGGGTATCTGCATAACCGGATTCCTTTATAAGCAGCACCATTTCTTCAACTTGCTTAAGGGTAAATTTGGTATCGTGAAAGCCCTTAATTTTTTCAGCGATAATGAGATACGGGTAGACATAATACGGGTACGATTTGAGCTGTTCAGCGCTTAAAGCAATTGCCGTCTGATTTGGCACAAAAAGTGTCGTACTTTTGATTTTTTTGAGTGCATCGTTGAGGGTTTGAGCGCCGGTTAGGCGATTCTTGTTTGTACCTGCTTTAATGATCTTATTTGGCAGATCAGCAACTTCTACCATTTTTTTCGGGATGGCGGCGTGATGAGCGCGATAGTTGAGCGCGGGGATGATGACACTGAGATTTTTTTCGATCTTTGATTCGACCGAATTGAATTCAGTTTGCAAAGCACCCAAACAGCTACCTGCTTGGAGTATAATAAGCAATAAGTAGTACGATTTCATAAGCAGTTTCCTGGCAAAAAAATAATAAAAAATTGTGTAGTTAGCGAATAGCTATGAGCACTTTGTAAGCGGGCTAAAATAATTAACGAGTAGAGAAAAAAGCAATAGAGCGAAGTAATTACACACTGCATAGTTATTTTAAGGTAACTGAATCGATCTTTTTTTTCAATATCTATTTTCTGGACTCATAAGTTTTCTATAGTGGCTCTATAACGATCTTTGTATACATTTGTGGGGTGCTATGAAAAAAACTGTAATGCCGCAAGATCAGGTCTTTTGGTATCTCAATCGCCCAGAATCTGGCTGCCTACGAACCTCATTGCAAGCTGATGTGGTTATTATCGGTGGCGGTATGGCTGGCTTGACGGCCGCGCAAGCGTTTGCTGAGAAAAATAAACGGGTAATTCTCCTTGAAGCCTTTTATTGTGGTTCGGGAGCGACTGGTAAAAGTTCCGGATTTATTACCCCAAACAGTGAAATTTCATTTGCCGAGTTTGTCAGGCGCTATGGCAGTGTTGGGGGAACGGCAATTTGGCAAGCTATTGAAGGTGGCGTTGAATACATTCGGGCAAATATTAAGCGGTATGGTATTGATTGTGATTATGCACCGGAAGATACGCTCATTGTCGCCAGTTCACCACAAGGAGTCAAGGAACTGCACAAAGAGGATGATCAGCTGAAAAAACTTGTCGGCAAATCCGGCTTTATTGAAAAAGATCAGCTGCAGTCGTATTTACATTCAAGCGCTTTTTTTGGCGGCGTCATCTATGAAAATACATTTAGCATTACTGCGTATAAATACTGCCAAGCGATGAAAGAGATTCTCATCAAAAAAGGGGTAACTATCTTTGAAGAGACGCCGGTACTGGATTTTAAAAATCATGTGGTGAGGACGCTTCATGGTACGGTCAAGGCGCAGCATATTATCGTTTGCACCGATCGCTTTACGCCAAATTTAGGGGTGTTGCGTGAGAGTGTCTACCAAGTGCAGACCTTTTTAATGATGTCGCAACCGCTGGTCGAGAATGAGATTAAAAAGATCTTTCCGGATCGTCGCTACATGGTGTGGGATACGGAAATGATCTATAACTATTTTCGCTTGGTGGGTAATCGGCTTGCGCTTGGTGGTGGATCGCTGCTCCATGTTTATGATGGCAAAGAAAAACATTGCAGCTCGCGCGTATACGGCAAGCTGAGCGGTTACTTTAAGAAAAAATTTCCTTTGCTTGATCTGCAATTTGAGCAGTTTTGGCCGGGACTAATTGGCGTGAGTAAAGATGTCGCACCCATAACCGGATTTGATAAAGATGATCCATCAGTTTATTATGTGATCACGGCGACCGGATTGCCTATTTCAGCAGCACTTGGCATGTACGCAGCCGATAGGCTGATCGATAAACGAGATGATCTGAAAGATTATTTTTCTCCCTACCGAAAATGGGCCGTTCCCGGATGGGCAACCCGAATATTAGGAAAAAAAGTGGCTTTTGCCTTATCTAATTTTTTATCGGTTGGTGGGCATTTTTAGGTGTACTTACCATTCACATTTCAAAGGATGATCATGAGTATGATGCGGACTCTAGCAGCTTTTTC
>JAGVKP010000105.1 GCA_020050475.1 Candidatus Babeliales bacterium | reverse complement strand
GTATTTAAAAGATCGCTCCGCTTTTTTGCTGTTGCTGGGTGAGCAAGTTCAATAAGATGAAGCATCTCAATAAGGCGAACAGTACTCAAAATCATATAGTCAGTACTCAGAAGCTCTTTTTTTCGCTCATACCAAGATTTTTCTGTGGCCGGTTTTGCTGCCTCTTTTTCTTTTTTATTTTTATCCGTACTTTTTTCTTTTTTGGCATCCGTCTTGATAGCATTTTTCAGATTACTCTCTCTGCCAAAAAAGCGGTTGAACCATTGCAGCTCTTCTGAAGGCGCTAATTTTTGATCAATCTCAAAATCAGGAATAACGCCAATACCTTGAATGGCAGTGTTATCAACAAGATTATAAAGTGCAATCGTGAGTTTTAATGCGCAATCATTGCTAATCGGAATCACTTCTTGTACCGATCCCTTCCCAAACGTTTTTGTGCCAACGACAAATGCCAAAAATTTATTCTCTTTTTTCGAATAGCATTGGAGTACGCCAGCCAAGATTTCTGCTGCTGAAGCAGTATAGTTATTCACCAAAATGAAAAGTGGTGTGCGACGATCAGCAATAGGAGTGCGCGTGGTGACATACTGATCAATTACCTTACCGTTGCGATCTTTGGTTTCAACCGCCAAGCTCCCTTTTTCTAAAAACATACCTGCAATATCGACGACCGCATTCAAAAGGCCGCCAGAATTATTGCGCAGATCAAGAATGAGTCCTTTGGATGAATGTTGCTGACTTTTTTTGAGTAATTGTTCAATCTGTTTAATCGCATTTTCGGTGAACATATTAAGTGAAAGATAATAAATATTGTGTTCTTTAAAATAGTAGCAGAGCGCATTTTGCTCTTTGATGCGGGCGCGTACAATTTCAAATGGTAGCAGATGTGCCGTATCAGCACGCAGAATTTTTACATGCACCGATGTGCCTTCTTTACCGCGTAATTTTGCCGATGCCTCTTCGACTGTCATCCCTTTGACCACTTCGTCGTTAATTTGCACGATTTTATCGTCTGCCTTTATTCCTGCTTTGTCTGCCGGTTCTCCGGGGAGCGTATCGATCACGCGTAAAAATTCATCGTCAGTTTCTTTGGTGTTATCAATAATAATACCGATGCCGCCAAACTCACCTTGTGTAGTTTCAAGAATGGTTTTATATTCTTTTGGGTCCATAAACGACGAATGAGGATCGAGCGTATGGACAAATGCAGAAATAGCGGTGGTCATTGCCTTTTCAGGATCGACTGCTTGGTAATATTTGCTTTGCACAATGTGAAACATCTCGGCCATTGTTTGTGACCAGCGATAGATCGATTTGTCAAAATCTTTTGGTTGCTCCTGCTGCCCGCCAGCCCATTGCCTAATATGCACGAATAAAAGCAGTATGAATACGAAAGAAGCCATCGGCCATAAAAGAACGCGACGCATTAAATCCCCTTTTTGCTTTACGACAATCTAAGATGCTTACTTTTAATGCAGCATAACTTTTTTATCATCAAAAAAAAAGAAAACAACGGCTAGCTGTGTTGCGTATGACGATTGCTTTTCTTAGAAAAAAATGTGATCGGAAGTTGTTTTAAAGGGTCACTCGAAAAGGCGCATTTATTCTCTTCTTGACCTTTTTTGCAAGAACATGATACTACCAACAAAGAAGTTACACTCTCTCTAAGGATGGCATATGGAGGCGCGTACTGAAAGAGGAGCGGTGGTATCCCCTCCTGAACAAGCAGTGCAGATGGTGATTATTACTGGCTACTCGGGAGCTGGGAAAAGTACTGTGTTACGTTCTTTGGAAGATCTTGGTTATTTTTGTGTTGATAACTTGCCGATCGACTTGCTGCCTCATTTTTTTCAACTGCTCCATCGGTTCACCACCAACAGCCAACGCGTTGCGCTCGGGATTGATATTCGTGGGGGCACAGATATTGAACATTTGGTCGAAAAAATTATTCAAGCGCGTCAGCAGGGGCTTTCCATCTCCGTCTTTTTTTTAACGACGAGTCTGCAGGTTCTTTTAAAGCGATATCAAGAAACGCGCCGTAATCATCCGCTGGGCAATAGTGCACCGCTGCAGGAGCTGATTACGCAAGAAAAAAAACTTCTTGAGCCGCTTAATCGGATTGCCGATATTGTCGTCGAAACGGATCAATGCACGCCACATCAGCTGCGCGCGATTGTCCGATCTTATTTTGGGCAGACCAAAGAGCCGGTGCTGGTGGTGCATGCGCTTTCATTTGGATTTAAATATGGCGTGCCAGCGCAATGCAATTTTGTCTATGATATCCGGTCATTGCCCAATCCTTACTTTATAGAACAATATAAGCACCTTGATGGCACTGATCCCGGGTTGCGGACCTATCTTTTTAGTCTGCCTGCGGTGCAGGAATATTGGCATAAGTTGATAGATTTTATCGATTTTTCGCTCAATAAATCGTATCAAGAGGGGCGGTTTTTTGTAACGCTTGCTATTGGCTGCACCGGCGGAAGGCACCGATCGGTTGCTTTTGTCCATGAACTGGCAAAACGAACATTACCAAGCATCCTTTTTGTCACAAAACATCGAGATATTGGCCGTGAACCGGGAATCGTAAAAAGAGAGGGGAGTCATGATCAAGTTCGTCTTTAGGCAGCATCTGCGGTACCTTATTGCCGCTGCCGAGTTATCGTTTTTGATATTTTTTTATCTGTGGGCTGGGCACGGTTGGTTTGCCTTATCCCGACTGAATCGTGAAAAAAATATGATTGAAGTTGATATTCAACGTCTTGATACGAAAATAAAAGATCTTAATGGCTCGATTGCAGCATTTCAATCATCAGATTTTGGTAAAGAAAAAATTGCTCGTGAACAGTTACACATGGCCCGACCGGATGATATTGTGGTCTACTTTTCTGAAAGATAACCGACATGAACTACACGTTGGCCCCGTTGCCCTATGCGTTTGATGCATTAGAGCCCTATATTGATGCGCGGACTATGGAGATCCACTATACCAAGCATCACCAAGCGTATGTAGACAATTTGTGCAAAGCGCTTGATCAGTTTCCTGAGCTTTACAAAAAATCGCTTGAGCATATTTTGAAGCACCTTGATCAGCTGCCGAGCAGTATAAAGACCGCGGTGCAGAATAATGGCGGTGGTCATTATAATCACTCTCTTTTTTGGTCTATGATGAAAAAAGGGGGTGGCGGCAAACCAAAAGGAGCGCTTGCCGATCAGATTGCCAAACAGTTTGGTTCATTTGAAGCATTTCAAGAGCAGTTTAATACGGCAGCAAAAAGCAGATTTGGTTCCGGCTGGGCATGGCTCATCATTAATTCACACGGTGATTTAGAGGTTACGTCGACCGCTAATCAAGATACGCCGCTTGCATTCAACGGGCAACCGATCCTTGCGCTTGATGTCTGGGAACATGCATATTATTTGAAATACCAAAATAAGCGCGTGGATTATATCACCGCTTGGTGGCATGTCGTTAATTGGGATTTTTGTACCGCACAACTTGATCGCTGAGCATCATTCTATTCATTGACGATTTCTGCTTGGCCTTATTAGGCTGAAGCAAAAAAGGAATTCGTATGAAGAAACAGTATCTACTTTTTGGTGTTGTGGCGACTCTTTTTGTGCTGCTTGGCATGAGCCAGCAATCGCAAAAATCCTGGTCCTCTGCCGAGCAGCAACGAGATCTTGCAAACCAGCTTAAAAAAGCACAAATTGCTGATTATCCGACGATTGTTTTAGATTTTTTCACTAAAAAAGTGCCGGTAAATGTCAAAGAACTTTGGTCTGTCTATGGGGTTCCATTTTTAAAGCAACAAGTTTTGCAATCAGTCATGGCTGGTGATCCAAATCGTGATCGCGTTGCGCAGGTGTATACACCACTCAAAAGTTTGCAGCCGCTCGCTTCGCTTGAAGGAGCTTTTTTGGCAGCGCGTGCCGGTAAAATAAAAAATTCTTTAGAGCGACTTACTGGTGGTGGGAAAATTGATTTTAATGAGCTGCCGACGCTTGCCTGCTGCATGAGTGGTGGAGGATATCGGGCCATGGTGCTGACAGCCGGCTTTATGCAGGCGCTAGAAGAGATCGGATTGTTGGATGCCATTACGTACGTATCGGCACTTTCTGGGTCAACCTGGTATATTGGTCCGTGGACCTTGATGCAAACGCAACCTCTCAAACCATCGCAATATAATGGACTGCTTGAAGAAAAAATACAAGCGGGAACTTTTAATTTAAAAAGTGCTGCAAATCAAAAAAGTTTTAGTTTAATGCAATTTACCAATGATATATTTTTTCCCAAAACGGTTTTTGGGCAGATTATAGGATCAGTCGATTTGTATGGTGCCCTGTTGGCTCACGCGCTTTTAGCTGATTTTGGTGATTTGCAATTGCGCCAACGGCTTTCTCATCAGCAGGCGCGTGTCAAAGATGGGAATGTACCATGGCCACTGTATACAGCCGTTTCTATGATGAAAAATGACCCTTCAGAGGCATCGCCGTATCTTTATAACTGGTTTGAATTTAGCCCTGAAGAGATTCGTAATTTAGAAACCAACTTGACGATCCCTTCATTTTCATTTGGCAGAAAATTTGATAATGGTGCATCAGTTGATTTTGCGCCAGAGCAAAGCTTTGGTTTTTTAATGGGTATTTTTGGTTCAGCATATACGGTTAATTTGGCTGACATGATCAGGATTATGAATGCAGTGCCGCCGACACAAGAACAAAATAGAATGATTGAGCGGTCGTTGGCTGAAAAAGAAAGCGGTTTAAAAAGTTGGTTTTCTAATAAACTAGATGCAGATGCATTAAAACTTGCCTTAGTGAATGCATTTTTAAAATCACTCAGCGAAGTTAAGATTGGTACGCAGGATGAGCGCAATAAAGAGTTTGGCACTCTGCGCGTGGCGCCGGCTCAGGTCAATAATCCGTTTAAGGGGTACCGTGCTGCCGATTCGTGGTTACGTAATCGAGAGACGATTACGTTTGTCGATGCCGGTATTCATTATAATCTACCAGTCAGACCGCTTATGCGTCCTGACCGTGGCGTAAATCTTATTTTTATTTGTGATGCATCGGCTGATGCCTACAATTTTGGTGAGCTGAAAAAACTTTTTACCGACGTTAATCGTTTCCATAAAATTACGTACGCAAAAGATGTGCGTATGAGCACCTCGACGTTTCACGTGTATCGTCCTTCATCGATAGGTACGCAAAAAGCAGGGACAAGTTCTGATGCGCCGATTATTGTGTACATGAATTTCTTTATTGATGAGACGACCATTAAAAAAGCAGCAAAGGATACGCAACTTAAAGAGCTGATTACGCAGCATAATCTTGATACGTTTAATATGCGCCAATGCACTGATGCTGGATATTGCGGCACGTTCAACTTTTCCTACGGATTGCAGGATTTTCGGCAGTTGAGTGCAGTAGCGCGATTGGTAGTCCGCGCACACCGAAAACAGATCGTACGACTTGTCCAGGAAGTAATTTTGGCAAAACAGGAAGCGGTTGAGTTTGGCGGCGGGCTGTAGGAATTCTTTTCATTTGCGTGAAAAACGAGCATACTGCAATGGTACTTTAAGATGAAACAACTGTTATGGCTACCGTTCAGGGACAAAAATATCAGTGGCTTTTGCCAGTTATTGATCAGACGCAAGCACTTACACTCGCAACGCAGTACAATTTATCGCTTCCGCTGGCATCTACCTTGCTCACGCGTGGGTTGACCACAAGCGTGGCTATAGATCGTTATCTTTTTAGCGTTCAAGAGCGAGATGTAGCTTCCGGCGATCTGCTCAAAGATGCTCATAGGGCAGTTGATCGTATTTTGAAAGCGATTGATTCACAAGAAAAAATACTTATTTTTGGTGATTATGATGTCGATGG
The DNA here is from genome assembly GCA_020050475.1 of Candidatus Babeliales bacterium. Taxonomy (GTDB): domain Bacteria; phylum Babelota; class Babeliae; order Babelales; family JACPOV01; genus JACPOV01. The sequence goes on along the minus strand of JAGVKP010000105.1, from coordinate 2,270 downwards.
TATTACCTCATCAGCTCTCATGATGCTGTGCCTGGGACCACTTGGTGCACAGGTCAATTTTTTCCTGCCGCACCGTGCCCGCGATGGCTATGGACTTTCGACAACGGTAGTGGAACGAGCTGCAAAAAACGGGTATTCGCTCATCATTACGGTCGATAATGGGGTAACCGCTTTTGAGCCGGCCAAACGAGCCAAGGAGCTTGGTATTGATCTGATCATTACAGATCACCATCGGCCGCATGACCATCTGCCTGAAGCGTTTGCGCTTATTAATCCACATCAGCAATCGTGTGATTACCCGTACAAATTTTTTGCCGGCGTGGGAGTGACGTTTAAAGTTATGCACCTTTTATATGAACGGCTTGGCAAACAGCTTCCGGCAAAGGTATATGAGCTTTTGTTGCTGGGTACGGTAGCTGACGTGGTGCCGCTGACCGGCGAAAATCGTTTTTGGGTGCGCTACTGCCTTAACAAAGTTAACCAAGCGGCAAGTTTTGCGCTCACAGTACTCAAGCAAAACGGTAAGGTTAGTAAAGAGATGCTGACCGCAACTGATATCGGTTTTTCTCTTGCGCCGCAACTCAACGCACTCGGAAGACTTGAAGATCCGCGTCAGGGAGTTACTTTTTTAATAGGAAGCGATGAACAAGAAACGGTGTATGTGGGGCAGATACTTGCTGAGCTCAATCAAGCACGTAAAGAGGTTGAGCGGGGTGTTTTGGCTGATGTGGTGACCGAAATCGAACAGAAAAGAATTAATCTAGAGCAAGAATCAGTCATATGCGCGGCAAGTGATAATTGGCCGCCGGGAGTGATCGGTCTGGTTGCATCGCGATTAGTTGGTGCGTATTATCGGCCGGCTCTTTTATTTCATATTAATAAAGATGGGATTGCAAAAGGTTCTTGCCGATCTATTCCTGCATTCAATATGTTTGAAGCATTAAGCTCTTGCCGCGATATTCTGCTCAGCTTTGGTGGGCATGCAGTGGCTGCCGGATTGTCGTTACGCGTTGATGATCTTCCTGAGCTGAAAAATCGGCTTGAGGCGATGATAAAAAAGCAGTTAACGCCTGCTGATCTTCAACCAAAAGTCGGTGTCGATGCAGAGTTACGACTCGGCGATATGACTTCAAAGATTATGCATGACATGAACCACTTTGAACCGTTTGGTAATGAAAATCCGGTGCCACTTTTTTGGGTACGGCGTGTTACGTTGGTGCAAAAACCACTGCTGCTTAAAGATGCGCATGTGAAATGCTTAGTATTTGCCGATGGCGTTGCAAAGCCGATTATTTTTTTTAATAGGCCTGAACTTATGGCCTTTTTGCGTTTGTATGAGCAGGAAGAGTTTGATCTTGTGGCACAGGTAACGCACAATAGTTGGAATGGTAAAACTACCATAGAACTTCAGGGAATTGATATTGCGCTTTCATCAGCGATTGAAAGGATTCAATGATTATTACAATTGATGGTCCGACTGCCAGTGGCAAATCGACAATTGCTCTTAAAATTGCACAAAAGCTGGGGTGGAAATGTTTGAGCAGTGGTCTTTTGTTTCGTGCGCTTGCGTATATTCTTACGACAATTCTTGGACACCATGAAACGGAGCTTGTTACCCTTAAATCATCAGACATAGAAGCGGCTCTTGATAGGTCTCGTTTTAGTTTTACGCTCAATGGCAATGGCGGAAAGATTTTTTTTGATGGTTCTGATATAACGCCGTATCTGAAAGATTCTTCTGTAGATCAGCCTGCTTCCATTATTGGTACCATCTCATATGTACGCGAACGATTAGCTGAAGAGCAGCGTAGAGCAGTTAAAGAGCATAATGTAGTGGTTGAAGGTCGCGATGTCGGCTCGGTGGTCTTTCCGCATGCTGTCGTGAAGTTTTTTTTGACTGCAGCAGAAGAAATACGCGCGCATCGATGGCAGCTTGATCAGGAAAAGCGAGGGCTGAGTGTCCCGATGTCGGATGCACACAAAATGATTAAAGAGCGCGACACGCGAGACAAATCACGATCAACGAGCCCGTTGGTAGTACCTGAAGGTGCATTTATTATCGATTCGACCGAACTTGGCCCAGATGAGACGGTTGCGCAGTTGCTCGTGCATATCAACAAAGCGCTCATGCAACTCAGCTAAGTACCACACAAAAGTGAACCTTAATAAAAAAGCTATCGCTTTGAGCGACGTTTAATAGAAGTACGCTTCTCTTTTTTGTCGGTGGCTGATTTTCCGTTTTTGAACGGATTATTAATGAGCGCTCTCGT
>JAGVKP010000112.1 GCA_020050475.1 Candidatus Babeliales bacterium | reverse complement strand
TGGCAATGGTCAGCTTCGACTGGCTGCGATGCACAACCGTATTTTAGAATTTTCAATCCGTGGCTCCAACAGAAAAAATTTGATCCGGAATGTATTTATATCAAACGTTGGGTTCCAGAAGTAACAAAAATCCCTGTTGCCGCACTTCATAAATGGGATACCGAGCATAGTTCATTTGCGATCGACTATCCTGCCCCGATGGTGGATCATGCACGCGAAAGCGAGCGAACGAAGATCGTATTCAGGAATATCAGCCAATGAAAAGACAAAAGCATGAACTTGGGCTCATATTACCCACACAGCTTTTTGCGCACAGCACACTGATTGACCTTGACATTCCACTACTCCTTTGGGAAGCGCCACGTTATTTCAGCGAACGCCCATTTCATAAGCAAAAACTCATTTTCCATCATGCGAGCATGAAGCAGTACGCAGAGTATCTTGAAAAAAAAGGTCGAACGGTTTTCTACTGCCCGTTCGAGACACCGCTCTCCACCTTCATGAAAAAAAAGCAGATCAAGATTATTCATCTTATCGATCCGGTAGACATACCGCTGAATCGAGCGCTGAGCGCTTTTTGCCGAGAAGAAGCTCTTGAACTTAAACTGTATGAATCACCTGCGTTTTTAACTGACAATCTTTTGATCAACGAAATGTTTGCCAACAAAAAAGGCCCATTTTTAATGCATCATTTTTATGTGCAGCAACGAAAACGCCTTGATATTTTAATGCATCGCGGAAAACCACAGGGTGGCGCGTGGAGTTTTGATAAAGAAAACCGCCAAAAATTGCCAAAAAATATGCTGTTACCCGTCGTGTGGGAGCCAAAAAAAAGTAGCCTAGTTGAGCAGGCGATAACGTACGTCAACGATCGCTTTCCGCGTAACCCCGGCAACACCAATTTTTTTTGCTATCCGGTGACATTTAAAGATGCTCAGCACTGGCTGACTGATTTTTTGGAAAATAGACTCGCGTTTTTTGGCAGCTACCAAGATGCTATCGATTATCGCTCACCATTTCTTTTTCACTCAGTACTTTCCCCCCTTATCAATACCGGACTTTTAACGCCGCAGGAGGTGCTGGAAAAAACGATTACCTATGCAACAGCACACAAAATACCGCTCAATAGCCTTGAAGGATTTATTCGTCAGCTCATCGGCTGGCGCGAGTATGTACGAGCATTGTATGTATCGCATGGCGAACAACAACGTACCAGTAATTTTTTTGAGCACACGCACGACATTCCCGCTTCATGGTGGAATGCAACAACCGGCATCCCACCGATTGATCTTACGATCAAAAAAATAGTCACCTATGGATATGCGCATCATATTGAGCGGCTCATGATTTTGGGAAACTACATGCTCTTAAGCGAATTTAACCCGCATCGCGTCTATGATTGGTTTATGGAACTTTTTATTGATGCGTATGACTGGGTAATGGTACCGAATATTTACGGCATGAGCCAATTTGCTGATGGTGGTCTGATGATGACCAAACCGTATATTTCTTCTTCAAATTATATACGCTCTATGAGCACTGAATTTAAAAGAGGTCCTTGGTGTGATTTATGGGATGCGCGCTTCTGGATCTTTTTGCATAAAAACAGACAAAGACTGTCCCACAATTCAAGAATGGCACTCATCTACAAAAACTATGCGCGGCTGACTCCGGTCCAATTAAAACAGTACGCAACCATTATCAGCACCGCATCTTAATATTCCATTGTTCTTAATTTGACAAAAAAAGAGCTAGCCGGGCATTCTGACCGAGCGGACGAATGATCATATTTCTGTCTATAAGGCTCAGCTCGTACTGCGAACAAAAAGCCAGAATCTGCACCTCTCTCGCGGTAAGCTCATTCGGCTTCTTCCAGAAATCTCTGAGCATTTCATCTTTTTGTACCTTTGCCTTCTGGTACTGATTTTGTATTTCTTGTTCAGAAAATCGTTCCCTAAGTCTATTCAGTCCACGAGACAAATCGAATGATTCCATGCAGATAATCTGAAGCGAAAAACTAACAGTCTGTATAATTAACAGAATAGCCCGCATTAGCGCACCCCCACTACTCATTATTTGATAACTCGTTATTTTTTTCAAATCGCGTTTGATATTTCATAGCATATTTTTCAGAAAAGCCTTCCTTAATTAAATAATACTTAAGATTTCGAGCAAGTGGTGCGTAACTTACAACTTTCTCTGCCTGTTTATCTTTAAAAAACTGCACAAGTTTGCCAAAGAGTTCTCTATCTTCACCTCTCGTCTTGCATTGAGGATCAAATTTGAGCTCCTTTATAAGGCCCACTTTGCCACCATCGTAAAGATCAAACCAGGATTTTTTATCAGCAAAAAATCCATTGCCAAACCCGGTAACCTTATCACCATCAAGAATCACATATGATGCATGCTTTAGGGACCAACCAAGAACATGTGTTGTTACTTCACCATGCAAATAAATATTACTGTCGTCATCGGAACAGAAAAACGCTGGTAGCTTTTTGAGATGTTCTTTTGTCAATGGCACTACACTCGAAACTGGTTGAGTAATGCGTTGATTCATTCCCCAGGTCGGTAAAAAGCTCAAAAAACAATACAGAATAAACATGACAGTCAGCATAAATAGTTCCTTCAATGAGTAAAATCCGCCAACGAGTATACTCATTTATTGGCAACGCACAACAACGATTTTGACAACTAGGTGAGTTTATTGCTACGTTATGAGAAAAATCAGACTATTAAAATATATGAAAACTCATTCTTTCTATCTCTGTCCTTTCTCTATCCCCCGTGGGCGGGGAACTCATTTTATCTCTCACCTTTTTTAGCTCAGTAAACTCTTTACCCTACATTACCGCTTTTTTAGATTGGTGCTATCTATTTTAAAGGACTTCAATGAACTTCGCCTACCTCATTTCGTTCGTTTCGTATTTTGCCTTTTTTTTCGGACTCAGCATCTATTTTTACCGAAAAAATAAAAACACCGGCACCTTTATACTAGCCAATCGCTCAATTAGTTATTGGGTTGCTGCGATTGCAGCACAAGCAAGTGATATGAG
>JAGVKP010000094.1 GCA_020050475.1 Candidatus Babeliales bacterium | reverse complement strand
GTCCCGCTGCGCAATGGTTGATGCTTGTGAGCAGCAATAAAAATAGCTGTTTCATGGCGGCCCCCCTCATTTATCATTAATTCTACGAGAGTGGGGCCTTAAAAAAGAACAAAAAAAACGAGCGGCCGTTGAAAGCCGCTCGTACGTGAAAGATTTTTGAGATCTTTTTACTTTAAATCAGGAAAAAAGAAGGCGATTTCTTCCGCTGCCGTTTCAGGCGCGTCAGATCCATGCACTGCGTTTTTTCCGATATCGATTGCATAATGCGCACGAATGGTATGCGGAGCTGCTTTTTTAGGATCAGTCGCACCCATGAGATCGCGCCATGCTTTAATCGCATCGTTTTTTTCAAGCACCATGACGATCACCGGACCTGATGAGATAAATGAAGTCATCTCACCAAAAAAGGGGCGCTCTTTGTGCACTGCATAAAACTGCTCAGCCTGTTTTTTGCTCAGGTGCATTTTCTGCATGCGTACAATAGTGAAGCCATTTTTTTCGATCATCGCGATAATGTTGCCGCTATGGTGAGCGGCAACAGCATCTGGTTTAATAATACCAAGCGTTTTTTCCATGTGATCTTATTCCTTTTCCTCATCATCTCGTTGACGAGCTGCGTGCTTTTCAAGCTCGATCTGCAAGAGCGATTTTGGCTTGAATGACGGCGTTTCTTCAGAGCGTGTGCTGCGTGACGAACTACGCTTTGTCTGTTGCGCACGTTCTGCGCGCGGCGCACGATGTGGAGACTCTTGATGGGCCGCTTCATCTTTAGGTTTTAAGCTGAGGCCAAGTTTGTGATCCTCTTTGCTTATCTTGATGACGCGGAACTGATGTTTGTCGCCAACTTTGAGAATATCCTCAACTTTTTCGACATTGTTATCAGAAAGTTCAGAAATATGGACAAGTCCTTCTATGCCATTTGGTAGTTTTACAAACGCACCAAAGTTAATGATCTTAGAGACTTCGCCCTCGACTTGTGTGCCGATTGGATACTGATGCTCAATCGTTGCCCATGGATCTTGCGTAAGCTGCTTAATACCAAGAGAAACACGTTTATTTTGCTCATCAATACCAAGGATGACTGCCTCAACTTCTTGGCCGCGTTTATAGACATCCGCTGGATGGCCTATATGCTCGGTCCATGAAAGATCAGAAATGTGAACTAATCCATCAATACCTGGCATTAACTGAATGAAAATACCAAAGTCGGTAATGTTGGTGATAGGTCCTTTGATCACTTGGCCGATCTTGAATGAATTGCTGACTTGCTTCCACGGATTATCATGCATCTGCTTCAAGCTGAGAGACATGCGGCGGTTATCTTTGTCGATAGAGACGATAACTGCTTCAACTTCATCAGCAACTTTGAAATGTTTGTGCAGATTTTCGATGCGATCAGTCCAAGAAATTTCAGAGATGTGCACCAATCCTTCGACACCTTTTTGAATTTCAACAAAAAAGCCGTAATCGGTAATGCTTGAAATCTTACCCTTAACCTTAGAGCCAAGAGCCAGACCTTCAGTCGCTTTGTCCCATGGATTTTCGGTAAGTTGTTTCATGCCAAGAGATATCTTTTCATTATCTTTGTCAAATGAAAGTACCTTGACGGCAACTTTATCACCAATGCGAACCAGTTCGCTTGGATGAGCGATGCGTCCCCAGGTCATATCAGTGATATGAAGAAGACCATCGACACCACCGATATCGATAAATACCCCGTAGTTGGTGATATTTTTAACGATACCCTGAATAATCTGATTTTCGCTAAGCGTGCCCAAAATCTTTTTGCGCGATTCAGAGCGAAGTTCGTTCAAGAATTTGCGGCGAGAGATAATAACATTACCGCGTTTTTTGTTTACTTTGATGATGTAAGCAGTAATCGGTTGACCGACAAACTGATCAAAATCAGCAACGCGTTGTAAATCAACTTGAGATCCCGGCAAGAATGCAGGAATACCAATATCGACCGAAAGACCACCCTTAACTTTATGGGTTACCATACCTTCGACCGGTTTATTTTCTTCATGAAGTTTCATGATCACGTCCCACGCACGAAGCGCTTTTGCCTGTTCATAAGAAAGGCTTACGTGACCGTCAACGTTTTCAAGATCTTCAAGCATTACTTCAATATCTGAACCGGGAGTAATTTTTTGAAGGTCAACTTTTGAAAATTCATACGGCGGAATAAGGCCATATGATTTAAAGCCGATATCGACTAAGACACCATCATTATCAGCTTTGATAACCTTACCAAGGACAATTTTCCCTTGGGAAAGCTTATCGATATCCCCTTCGTAAAGAGCAGCTATTTGATCATGCTGTTCTTGATTAAAGGTAAGGGATTCATCTTGTGCCCATGCGGTCTGTACTTTACGGTACTGCTGCGGGCGCATTAGTTCTTTTGACATTAAAAAGACCTTTGAGAGGGGTTAAATGGTTAAACAAACACTCACTTGTAAGTAGATACTATGAGATTTTCTACCGACAAACCCGTAAAATAACGCATTTTAGGGTATCTAGAGAGGATTTTCATGCTATCATGATTTGGAGGATTTGCCAACTAGAGGGCTTGAAAAAGAAAAAGGCGCGATTTTTTGGTCGCGCCCCTGATTTTCAAAAGCTTTACTACTTAAAACCAGCCGCGCCAAATAGCTGCTGCTGAGAGAAAGTCTGGTTGAAGCAAGCGGTCTTCGACTTCATCAGTTAAGCTGTAATTGTGTTCTTTAATGAGGTCAACGAGCTTTTGGCCACCAATTTTACGCGCATGCTTTTCTGCGTTTGCTTGGTTATTCCATCCTGCGGCTTTTGAGCCTTTGAGTTCTCTCATTAAAAGCTTTTTTGCATAAGGGATGCTCGAGGTATATCGATAGTAGATATACCAGGCTGTTGCGAGCAATGTTACTGATTTATAAGGACTTTCTTGGGCAAAACGATACAGCGTTCCGGGGTTTACCGCGACTGCAAACTTCAGTTTGCTTAGCCCGCTAAAAAGTGCCTTATCAAGTGTGCTTAAAAGCGCAGCTGATTTTTGAGCAATAAATGATGAGCTAGCAGCCGAAGCAGTTGCTAATTTTTCAGTTAAGGTGATAGATTCCGGAACCGCAGGAATTGCTTGAGTCAATGAGCTAAAGAGCAATGCTCCCAAGCTCAATTTTTTGAGTAATACTTTATTCATTGATAACCTCACATTTTTTATCATTTTCCATTTAATTTAATTCTAACAGAAATTGCCTCCTTGTCAATTTTATAGAATGCGGTACTATATAAATAAAGATGGCAAAAACGCCCTCTTTCTAGATAAAATGTCTATTTATAAAATAAAGTAGCTCACCGGCTACGCTCGTAAGGGATCACTACTTAATAAGTAAAAAGTGAGTTTTTGCGAGAGGAAACACTTTTACGTACAAGTAAGGATTTCGTTATGGAACAATTTAATCAATTTCCGCTTCACCCACAGATTCAGGGAGCGCTTGTTGCGCTTGGCTTTACTGAGCCGACCCCTATTCAGGCGCAAACGTTGCCTATCTTACTCAAAGATCCCAAAACGCACTTGCATGGTCAGGCGCAAACGGGTACGGGTAAAACGCTTGCCTTTGGCTTGCCGCTTGTCCATCATATTGATCCGACTAGCAAAAAAGTCCAAGCTTTGGTCGTTGCGCCAACGCGTGAATTGGCCGTCCAAATTTACCAAAGTTTACAAACCATTGCCCAAGCACGCGGTATTTCAATAGCCGCTGTTTATGGCGGTGTCTCAATTGAACGCCAATTTAGAGACCTGCGTAGCATGCCACAGATTGTCGTCGGTACGCCTGGTCGGTTAAACGATCATATTAATCGCCGAACCCTCAAGCTTGACGATTGCCAAATCGTGGTCCTTGATGAAGCTGATATTATGCTTGATATGGGCTTTAAAGATGAGGTCGAAGAGCTTATTAGTGCGACGCCAAAAACGCGCGCATTGTGGCTTTTCTCTGCGACGGTCAAAGATGGTATCAGCGATCTTATTAAAAGTCATATGCCAAATCCGGCCTCGGTTCGTGTCAGTTCGACCAACGTGGC
>JAGVKP010000064.1 GCA_020050475.1 Candidatus Babeliales bacterium | reverse complement strand
TGCAGCGGTAACAATTTGCGTAATGTAATTTACATTACCATCTGATGCGGCATTCATAAGAGCGGTCCAGCCACCTTCATCTCGGCCGATAAGAATATATAAAAATGCCTGATAGTTATCTTTAAAATTGGTGCTAAAATTTTCGAACAATTTTTTCATCTGAGCCTCATGGCCATCGTCTGAGGCTAATTTTAACAGTTCGCCGCCAATAGCCTTCAGCTCTTTGGTCTGCGGGTCATCAAGATCCACATCATCACGCGCTCCGTATTCAAGCAAGAGCCATCGATCGCTGGGATCGACCGTCAACGTCGTCGAACTGCGGCCAAATGAACCACGTGCATTAATAAAGGCTTGGTAGTACTCAGAATTTTTTCCCAATACTTCCTGTGCTGCTTTCAGGATAAGTTCAATAATGCGCGAAGCACTATCATAGGTAGCAACGATGAGCGGTGTCCAGTTCATGTGATTTTCAGACGTATTCAAAAACTTGAAAAGAGCTCTTTATTACCCTTTAAAGCGTATTTAACTTTATTGAGCAAAAGATTGACGATCGCAATTTCTCGGCGCTCAGCGGCAATAAAAAGCGGTGTTCGCCCATGGACATCCTGTAGATTGACGATCTGCAAATATGAATCCAGATCGTTGCGGAAAAACCGCTGAAGCTGATCCAGCATAAAAGCAAGTCGATGCATATCCCCAATTTCTACGGCATGAAAAAAAATGCTCCACCCCTGACCATCCTGCTCAGTCATAAGCTCTTTAAACTTGCCAGGATTTGAGCGATACCGCTGCGCAAGGTCCTTAAAGTCTTGAAAAAAACCTTGCGGATCTTTTTTGTGAATTCCATTGAAGAGGCGCACAAAGTTTTTAGAGTTATTCTGCAGGTCTGGCACGTTCGGCCCGGCCACAACAACAGTATGCAAAAAAATGACGGAGACGAGCCAATTTAATGGTAAAAATTTCATAAAACCCCTTTTTATACTTGCCTTCATCATAATTAAATCAAAGCGCATGCCACAAGCAATCGAATCTTCAATTGATATAACAAGTTTTTCTAGAGTGATAAAAATTAGGCCCACAAGAAAAAAACGTATGCTTTCACTGATTATCCTCGTTCAATTTTTTTCTTTTTCTTTAGCAGCAACAAATCCTATCTTTCCCTGTGCCCATTTTTTGAAAGGGGTAAGCTTTTCCTGCTTTCAAAATGGTGGCGATATCATTGGCGTAAGTAACTGGACTATTTTTGAACGCCAGAAAAATATCGTTGGTCGTCCGACAATCAATAGCGGACAACAATGTGGCATTTCTGCCGGCTTTTGGGTGAACGCTTTTGACGATATTGAACTTATCAAACAGCTTGGATGTAACGCTGTGCGATTTTCAGTAGAATGGGCGGCAATTGAACCATCTGTCGGTCAATTTAATCAGGAAATACTCGACTGGTACAAAAGATATTGCCATGAGCTTATTGCAAACGGCATACAGCCAACAATTACACTCCATCACTTTACCCATCCGGCTTGGTTTGATGAAACGGGTGGATTTACCATTGAAGAAAATATTAACTACTTTGAGCGCTTTGCAGCCAAAGTTTTTACTGAACTTTCACCGCATGTCACTATCTGGTACACGATCAATGAACCGACCGTTTACAGTTTCATGGGGTATATTTTAGGAATGCATAGTCCCGGCATTGTGGGCAACTTTCAACAAGCAGGAACGGTACTTAAAAATCTGCTGAGCGCGCATACTCGCGTCTATCAACACTTAAAAAAATTACCGCACGGCGACCGCACACAGATCGGCCTGGTGCACCAAGTGCTACGCGCGCAATCTTATTCGTCATGGAGCCCGGTGGGCCTACTTACGGCGGCCTTTTTGAATTTCATCACCGCACATGAAGTCGTAAAAACATACTTATGTAGCGGTCAGTATACGTACCAACTTCCCGGTATCGTTTCCATCAAGCAGTACGAACCGCTGGCACCAGCAAGCTACGATTTTATTGGTATTAATTACTATTCACGGGTCATTACCAGCTTAACCGGCCCTACCTGCCTTGAAAATGAGCAGATGACCGATATGGAGTATGCTCCCTACCCGGAGGGTATTTATGAGGCTATCAAAGATCTCTCGGCGCTCGGCAAACCGATCTATATTACCGAAAATGGCATTCCAGACGCCCGTGATGCCCAACGCGCGGAATTCATCAGGCGCTACCTGCAGGAGGTAATGCGGGCGCGTGAGGATGGTTATGATGTCCGGGGATACTTTTACTGGACGCTGATGGACAATTTTGAATGGGATCGCGGCTTTACGCAAAAATTCGGCCTTTATGAGGTGAATTTCAAGACCTTTGAACGGCAACTACGCCCCGGCAGCCAGCCATTCGTGGAATTTTTGTCTACCAAAGCACCTAAATTGCCTTATTAATAAACCAAAATTGACTATCTGTCCATTTTGGGGAAAAATTGGATATATAAAGTTTGTTAACGTGTTGAGGGATCTAATGCCGCTTAGCTACAATTATGTACGACTATTCTTGCTAGCCACTTTAGGGCTTCTCTCTTGCCATACGCATGCTATGGAAAATAGTTCAAAAGCCTTGGTACCAACAGGTGCTCAAAAGCGCCTTATGGGAGGTGTTGACGATGCTCATCACCGTAACAGCTCACAAAAATTGACTTCTCATACCGATGTCACTTCCTCTGGCTTCAAAACCGGCCGAGACACAAGCTCTCGCGAACTGGCAAAGTCAGATAGTAAATCGCCCAAAAAGCCACTTACTATATTTGGCAAAGAAGAGGAATACGGTCTAAAAATTGCTTATCAATCGCTGGCAACTATGAAACCTGGCGATAGAGTCCTTCTGCATGCATTCAGCTTACGCAATGAAGAATTAACAAAAACGTTAAGCACAAAAGCAAAAGAGGGAGTCTCTGTCGAGGTGATCGTTGATGGTAAAGATCCAAAGAATATTGAGTTGGGTATGCAAGTCGTAAAAGCTGGCGGAAAAGTATGGAAATACGTAGATAAGCAGAATGAAGCAAAGCAAGATAAATACCGCAAGCAGCTGCACAAAAAAGCACTCAGCTGGGTGAAAAATAAAGTGGGCACTAACCCTGAATCAGGCCAGCCTGAAAATCAGATCGTTTATCGGACAATTGATGGTTCAGCAAATTTTACTCATAAAGTTGCTGCCAATCAAGAGCTCTCTATTTACGACACAACCAAAGCAGCTTTTGAAAACCTGCAAGCAGATCATGAAGAGCTCAAAAAGATGACTACCCCTCTTCACCAAAATCCCGATCCAATATCCCCAATAAAAACGAATTCAGCTCCATCAAGCGTAATTGCCGAATCTCCTCAAAAATCCTCTTCATACCTTTCTTCATTACGCCATAATTTAGCGGCTACACTTCTTGAAAGACTCAAGAAAGAAGATCACAAATCACGAATGCTCATGTATAGCTTGGACGAAACTGCGGAAGAATCAATTCTCGCTGCGTGTAAAAATGGCCGTCTCACACATATCTGTGTTAACTACATCGTTTATGAAAAAAACAAAGATTTTTTAAAAAAATGTGCAGACTATGGTACAAAAGTAGCCGTATTCAATCATGACAGAAGTAAAAAATTCTTTAATATGCCGGTCGATTTGCATGCAAAGGGATTAGTGCGGAGCGATGATCTTGTCGTCGTCAGCTCGGGAAATCTCACCGTAAAAAATAATAATGATATTAATAGTATGAGCATGCATAAAGATGAGCAACTCGCTCAGGAGTTCCGCACTCAATTCGAGAAAATCTGGTCGCAATCAACAGCACTTGAAAAAATTATCACTCCTGCCCTTAACGTTCAAGTACAATCACCGTATGGCGATCAATCACCTATTGGAGATACCTCCATTTTTTCTCGCACTTCAACAAACGTGGCAAACTCGTCATCGGTCGCTCCTTCAAAAGCTAGACGGCTTTCATTTTCTGCCCCTGCCTGGCAACCAACAATTTTTGTTCCTGAGCTTTCTCTCATAAAGTCACAACTAACCGCATATAACGAAGATCTTGAAAAAAAATCGTCGATTAACACCGACCGATATCAACGCGTCTTAAATGGTCACGCAAAAAATATTGCCGAGCGCTATAAAATTGAAACACCAAATAAAGAGCTTGACCAACTCTTTAGCGTAGCGGTGGAGAAGTTTGCACAACTAACCAAGCAGGATGCTAGTCAGTTGATGAATAATTATGTGGCGCTACGAGAGCCGCAAAAGCAAGAGACCGAAATTGCTCAAGTCAAGCCAACACCACTATCAGTGGTAACTTCTCAAACGAAACCAAAAAACGAACCTAAAAACCCGAATCCTTTTGAAGAAGAAATATAAAAGCGGTAAGTTTTTTCTCTTTTCTTTTTACGTATTTTGACCATACTATGCTCTCAAATACACAAGGGAGCATCTATGCAAAAACGCACAGTTCTTTTTATCATTTTATCAGCCAGCACACTTTTAGCGCAGCAAAAAAATGCCGAAAGACCCTTAGCAGAGCCAAACAAACCTCTGTCTTTTTTTGTGTCCTTTGTGAGAGGTTATTACGATTTTTGGCTTTTGGAATTCATTGGCGATCGCGCGGTGAATCAAAAAAATGCAGAATTAATCAGCTCGATCATTCATGATGTAGGAATGGATGACTATTGTATTGAATTCAGACGCATGAGTTATGCCGCACAAGCTATTTTCGGAAGAGTAAACGCTTTCGTCATTCCATCTATTTTGACAGGCAAAAGAACACATTCGCTTCTTTATTTGAGCGAAGATTGGTTTGAATCTCTATCGCCACAAGAAAAGCAGATGCTTATTCGGCATGAATTAATGCATATCAAGCACAGTCACGGGCTGAAAAAAATGGTGGTGGGCACTTGTCTTTCAATTCTACGAGCGATTGCTCAGTTTTACTTACTCAACCGTATTGATTACCGTAATCATAATAGGTATTGGAAAGAGAGCCTCGTCAATAATGGTACACTTTTTGTCTTGGCAGTTGCGCTCGCCAAGTATTCGCGCATGCATGAAGAAGAAGCTGATATGCTAGCACTTGAATCTATGACCAATAAAAAAGACGCTGCCGACCTATTTCGCACGATGAAAAATGAAATACAAAAACCAAAATCGCGTTTTGCCATTAAGCGTTGGGTTCGTTGGATCTTAAAGCCGCTCAGACGTCTTGTAGCATCACATCCCCCTTTGGGCGAACGCATCCGC
>JAGVKP010000066.1 GCA_020050475.1 Candidatus Babeliales bacterium | reverse complement strand
TTTTGCATCTTTGTGCGTTTTGCCGTAAGCAATCATCATTTTTTCAAGGATGGTTTGTAAGCGCTCTTCTTGGGATTCAGTCAGTTTGTTTTTTAACGCCAGTTGCGCAAACATATCGATGGCAAACCAATGGTCTTCGTCAAGGACTGCCGATGGTTGTTCACGCAATAAGGAGCCAACCTTGGTTGCATCAAGACTGATAATGGCGGTGCCGACCTGCTGGGCGTTTTTTTCATTCTGCTCTAGATCCTTAATAAGATCCCATAACATCGTAGAGGTTACCGTGGTTGCGGCGCCGCCAGCAAGAATCTTAAGGCCTATATAAGATTTGATAGGTGATACGGTAGATGATGAAGTAGTCCCAAATTTGGCTAAGGATATCGAAGTAGATCCTGGCAGGCGTATACCCGAGGTTTTAAGCAGATCGGTTTTACGCAAAAATGATGCAATAGTCTTAAGCTTAGCGCTTTGCGATGCCGCTTTTTTAAGCGCAAACGCAGCGGATTTATTGGTGGCTCCCAGTGCCCCTATAATGAGAATAGTGACGAGTATATTTTTCAATTTCATGGTAAGAATTCCCCAAAAAGATTACCTCGTGTACTTTGCTGTACGAGTCCCCTATAAGGCAGTATACACCAAAGTGTGCATATATTTTAAGGTCTTCTTTGCACAAAAGGTATACGAATCATCAAAAGTGGTGGTTTGGTGAAGATGGTTAACCCTGAAGCTATCAGTACCGCTGCGACGAGAGTGGTAAATGCTGGGGTGGTTCCGCTGGCTAATGCGGTAAAAAGTATAACAAAAGTCGGAATCAAAAAGCCGCCGAGGGATACCAGGGTGGCCGGGTGGTTTTTCAGGAGAGTCGCATACAGGGGGTAGGCAATACCATTGCCGATAAAAGTTGTCATAAGGAGTGCGCCGACCAAAAGTGGCTGATAGGAGACTGGTGAATGGGTAGTGTACGCAAAAGGAAATGCCAGTGATCCGGCTATGAGCATCATACCGCTATTGAGCTGGCCGGGAGAAAGTTCGTTATCTTTAAGGAGCCGCTGGGCAATAAGCCATCCATAACGCCCGATCGCAATGCCCATAAGCGTCACCCCCAGAGCAATAAATGATGGGTACCCCGGCGCTGACTGACTGACGGTGAGCAGTACCAGGCCACCAGCAGCGACCAGTATGCCGACTGTCTTGGAAGTGGTGATTGGTTCGCCAAACATGATAGCAGCCATGAGCGCCGTGATGAACGGATCGGTGGCAGCCATGAGCGAAGCGGCACCGGCCGGTATCATCGTGAGTGCGTAGGCTTTAAAAAGTGAGTTGAGCAGCGTGGTGCAGAGCGCAATCAGGACGAGTGGTTTTTTGTACCGCCATAAGGTGGTAAATGAAAGCTGCTCATACCAGGCAAGAAAAAGACCACCACCAAGCATCCGGACCGTCACTAAAAAAAGCGGCGTAACAAAGCCGAGTGCAAGTTTGTTGGCAATAATGGCCGTTGCAAATAAGGCGTAGGTAAGGATAAAAAGTACCATAATAGTACTACCATAGCTGATTCAGAGCTTCTGGGCAACCATGCGCGATGGAAAAAAGACGTTTTGCGTAAAGCATAAAAAATAAATCATGACAGGTGAAAATAAAAAGGGGGCGCGATTGATAATAGTGATTAAAATCGACCGATTTTATCGAAATTAAGACGAGCATCCTCTTTATTGATACGATTCATTTTCTTTTGACTCGGGTCAACGTCGAAATTGATTTTTTTGACACGACTTTTACCCTGGTGGGCTGATTTTTAAATGATTTTCAATCTGCTTGATACTGTGATAAAATAGATTGTATCAGGTAAAGCTTTTTTAGGTTCATTAACCACGTGCTAAAAAAAAGGAAGTACGTATGTCGGTACGGTTTGAACTGCATGAAAAGGTTGTCTATCCTGGTCATGGTGTAGCTAAAATAAATCGGATTGTCGAAAAGACCATTTCAGGTAAAGTTACTATCCTGTATGAGCTGAAGTTTATCAATAAAGAGATGACGATACTGGTGCCCATTAATAGTCTTGATGTCAACGGCATCCGCGCGTTGAGTTCCCACGATAATATTGAAAATGTTTTTAGGCTCTTGGCGCAACCGTGTCCCAAAAGAGCACAGCAGCAGGTGACCAGTAATTGGAAGCATCGCAATAAGGCATATCAAGGAAAACTTAAAGAGAACAACTTGCAGGCGACTGCTGAAATCTATCGTGATTTAAAATCGATTGAAAAAAATAAAGAGCTTTCATTTTGCGAGAAAAATCTTTTGGTGCAGGCAGAAATGCTGCTTGCCCAAGAGATAGCGCATGTACAAAAAATAGGCGAAGAGAAAGCAATCGAACATTTACGATCATTTTTTGGTGCATCAGTTGCTCATGGACTTGTTTACAAAGCAGTATGAATAAAGATCAGCAGGAAAAAAGTAAATCACTGCATCTTAAATGGCTGATTATCTACGGCCCGACGGCCGTTGGTAAAACCGATCTTGCGATCAGCCTTGCGCAGCGACTCGGTGGGGCAATGATCAATGCCGATATGGGCCAGGCGTACACACCCCTGGCTATCGGGACGGCAAAACCGGTACGTGCTCAGTTGCCGGTCGAGCATCACCTTTTTGATATAGTCAATGAACCGCGCGACATGACGGTAACGGAATATCGGACACGCGTCATCGATCTGCTTGATACTCTTGAAAGCAGAAACGTACCAGGTATTATCACCGGCGGAAGCGGTTTTTATTTGAGTTCGCTTTTTTTTCCGCCACGTGGTGGCCAGGAGATTGAACATGCGCTGCCAGAAGATGATCCGTCGGCGACCTGGGATGATCTGCATACGATCGATCCGGTGCGCGCTGCTCAGATTCATGCGCATGATACGTATCGCATCAAGCGTGCGCTTGCTATTTGGCGACGCACGGGGCGTCAGCCATCTCATCTTGAGCCGCAGTACGCCCCGCTACCAGGAAAAGCAGCGCTGGTAATAGTTACGCGCTCGCGGCAGGAGCTGTATAGCAGAATTAATGAGCGTGCTGCGTTGATGCTCAAAAATGGGTGGATAGAGGAAGTGAAAGGCTTGCCGGAAGAATGGCAGACCTATCTTTTGAAAAAAAAGCTGCTCGGGTATGATGACATTGTGCGCTTTGTACGCCAGGCGGACCAAAGCGCAGCGAATTATCAGTGGTTAATCGATACGATCGCGCAAAAAACACGGCAGTACGCCAAGCGCCAGATCACGTTTGGTAATTTTTTGGCGCGCAAACTCCATACTGCTGATCCGACGGTTCCGGTTATATCGGTTGATCTCAGCTCGCTATCGATGGATGAGGCAGTAACGTATATTGAAGGAAAATTATCATGCAGTTAAATGATACCAAGCGATGTTCGTGCGGATGCCATGACGCACCTCTTTTAGTACTTGAAGGTAAGCAGGCTGTTGCACTCGTGGTTCTGCTGATAGTCAGTTGTGCCGTACTTTTTGCTACGGGGTATATGGTCGGCAAAAAAGTTGCACTTGATACGTTTACCCAGGAAATGAGCGAGCAGTCATTTGCCGATCGGCTTCATCATTCAATGACGATGCTGTATGGCGCCGGATCGGCACCAAGCGAAAAAGAATCAAATGATGCGCATGCGGCAACTGATCAGGTGTCTCATGAAGCTGAAAAAGAGCCGAGCGTAACGATCCCAGCTGCGCATTATTGCGCTCAGCTAGCGCGCCTTTCAAATGCAGGAGCAGCGCAGCAGCTTGTTGACCGATTGCAAAAAAGAGGAATTAAGACTACGATCGTTAAACGTATAAATACATATAAAACGCGTGATGGTAAAACAGTGAAAACACCCTGGTATGCGGTCAGTACCGCGCAGTACCCAACACAGCATGAAGTCGAGGCGCTTGTCAGCTCGATAAAGCTGACTGAAAACCTTACCAAGGTGCGAATAATTAAAGTATAAAGCAGTTCAAGAAAGGTAGTGATTCATGGTTCTTTCGCAGCAGCGGATGCTCAAAAATAAAATAGCCAAAGCTATTTTGTGGCTCACAATGTTTTCAATGGCCGGCGGCTCCCTTCTCTTTACCCCGCAGCTTTTTAAGCGATTCGGCAGCGGCGGTGCCCCGAAAATAGCGACGATTAATAATGAGCTTCTTACCGTCTCGCAGTTCAGGCAGCGCGCTTCTCATGAAGCGGAACGGATACAGCTTTTTAGGCAACAGGTCGGCGCACAGGCTGATATGATGATGAGCTCTATGGGAATGAGTACCGATCCGAATGAAATAGCACTCCAAGGACTGATCGTTGATGCCCTGCTCAATGAGGTAGCAGGAGGACTCGGGATCGAAACATCAGAACAGATGGTAGCCAAAAAGATCCAGGATCCGATGTTTGTGCTGCAAGAGCTGCGCGATGTCGTTCCGTTCAGCGTCCTTGATCAAAGCGGCCGTATCTCAATCCCGATGCTCAGATACTATTTACAGATTAATGGCGTCACGCTCCAGGATTTCGAGCAATCACTCGCCAAATCAATCGATAGATCGCTGACCCGGCAGCTTATCGGACTTGGTGGCTATGTTTCGCACGCAGAGCTCAAGAGAGCATTTGAAAAAAACTATCTGCCGCGCGAGTACGGTATCTTGACCATTTCACTTGATACGTATCTGAAAAAAGTGACCGGCCAGCCGTATACGACCGAGCAAATAACCGCTTTTTTTGATGAGCAAAACAAATATATCAAACGCTACTGGACCCCAGAAAAAAGATCGGCGCGCGTTATCGAATTTAAGCCGGAGCTTTTTGGTATAAAAGTAACCGACGAGGACGTTGAACGCTTTTATCAAGATCATAAAAAAGAGTATCTTGACCAGCCGCTTCAGGTGCAAATTCGTCGCATCGTCCTACCGGTCGCTGACCAATCATCAGGAGATAAAGCACGCGAAACGATCGCAACGGTACAGGCTGAGCTTGCCGGGCACCCTGAACGATTTGCCGATCTTGCCAAAAAATATTCGCAGGATAAAGAGTTTGCTCAAAAAGGCGGCCTCATGCCGTTCTTTAAAAAAGGTGAGCTTGATGAACCAGTCGAGCGCGCTGCTTTTAGATTACAAAGCGATGGCGATATTTCTGAGCCGATTATGCTTGAAAAAAGTATGCAGCTGATTCAGCGTGCGGGGCGAAAAGCATCTACTTATAAACCACTTGCAGCCGTCACGCAAGAAATTAAAAATAAACTGATTGCGCAGCGCTTTGAGCAGGAGTTCCAAGAGGGCGCGCGCGCGTTGGTAAATCAAGTGACCGATGCCAAGCAGGCGGTAGCCGACTATGCCAAAAAACATCGTGGTACCGAGCGGACCGTTGATACCTCGCGCCGCGATATTAGCAAGCTGTCGCAAAAGATCCTTAAAACACCGCTTAATGAGTGGGGCTTTATGCTTGATGATGCGGGTAATGGCCTTTTGATCCAGACAACTTTTATAGAAAAATCGGTCGAGCAGCCGCTTGAAAGCATCAAGCAGCAGGTTGAGAAAGATTTTAACTATGATCGAGCTCGCCAAGCCATGAAAAAAGACCTCGCGCAAGCCAAAGATCGGGCCAAATCAGTTTCACTGGCAACGATCAAAAACGAAATTGGCGGACAGCTCAAAATGACCGGTATGCTTAATCCTGAAGATAAAGAGGGCTTTGAAGCGCTTGAAAAGCAGGGCATACCAGTCGATACGCTTCTTTCACTTCGCTCATTGGGCGCAGTAGCTTCAGCAGATCAGGGTGATAAAATGTACCTTTTTAGGCTGGAATCGATGCAGCCGGTTGATGAAAAACTTTTCAATGAGAAAAAACCTGAGCTCAAAGCAGAACTTGCCAGAGAACAGCAAGAGGCGGTCTATCGCGGTTATATTGCCTCTTTGGGCAGATCTGCTACAATAAACTTTGTCCAAGAATCTGATAGCCAACGTGAACGACAAGCCGTGGAAGACCTACCGTTATGACCCAGCAAGAAGCAAAAAATAGATCGTTAGAAGTACAGCCGGTTTCAGCTGAAACCACGACACTCAATAAAAAGAAGATGCTCGAGGTTACCTTTGCTCAGATCGAAAAACAGCATGGTAAAGGACTCGTGATGTTCTTGGGTGATATGAAGCAGGATGCAATCCCTGCTATATCATCAGGCTCAATACTGATCGATGATGCTATTGGTGTTGGTGGCTATCCGACCGGGCGAGTTATAGAAATTTATGGTCCGGAAGCTTCCGGTAAAACGACGCTTGCCTTGCATGCGATCGCTCAAGCGCAGCAACGCGGAGGCATCTGCGCCTACATTGATGCTGAACATGCGCTTGATACCACCTATGCCGGAAAACTTGGCGTCAATATTAATGAACTCATTATTTCGCAACCTGATTATGGTGAACAAGCGTTAGATATTGCTGAAATGCTGGTACGTTCAGGATCGGTGGATATCGTCGTTATTGACTCGGTCGCGGCCTTGGTGCCGAAAGCCGAACTTGATGGCGATATGGGGGACGTGCACGTCGGGCTGCAAGCGCGCTTAATGTCGCAGGCCTTACGAAAGCTGACTCCTATTGTACATCGCTCACGAACGGTATTTATCTTTATTAACCAAATTAGACACAATATTAATAGCATGCCGTTTGCCAGCAAAGAGACGACAACGGGAGGCAATGCCCTTAAGTTTTATGCATCGCTGCGCCTTGATGTACGCAAAGTGGCAAGCTTGAAAAAAGATGATAACCATTTTGGGAACCGCGTCGCGGTAAAAGTGGTTAAAAACAAGATGGCACCGCCGTTCAAGCGTGTCGAACTTGATATTTTGTTTGGGGAAGGAATCAGCCATGAGCTTGATCTGCTTGACGCTGCCATTCACTATCAGGTAATTAGCCAGACTGGCTCTTGGTTTGCTCTTGGGCAGAAAAAATTTGCGCAGGGTCGTGAGCAGTCGTTGGCATACCTGAAAGAAAATCCCGATTTTGCCAAGCAGGTGCGCGAGCTGATTATGCAGGCGCAGGCTGCTGCAAAAGCCGTTTAACTTATGATTACTACGAAGGATAGAACTACGTTGAAACCGCTTATAACTCAAAAGTCTGATCAGCTGGTTAACGAACAGATTCGAGCCCCTAAGGTTCAAATGATCACCCATGAAGGTGAAAATGTAGGGGTGATTACGCGTGAAGAAGCATTACGCTTGGCCCGTGCAGCAGAGCTCGATCTTGTCATGGTATCGGATACCGGCTCCCAGGGCGTACCAGTTGTCAAAATTATTGACTTTGGTAAGCTTTTATATGCCAAAAAGAAAAAACAGGCTGAGGCAAAGAAGCACCAAAAAACGATCCAGGTCAAAGAGATCAAAATGCGTACCAAGATTGGTGAGCATGATTATCTGACCAAGATTAAGCAGGCGGTGCAGTTTTTGAAAGATGGCAAACATGTCAAAGTGACCCTTATGTTTAGAGGGCGCGAGGTTGCTTCTTCGCAAGAGCGCGGCGGCGATCTGTTTGCAAAAGTCGATCAAACATTTGCGCAAGAAGGCCTGATAAATCTAGCGCATGAAAAAGATATGAGAAGCGCTACCATGTGGTCGCGCATATATTACGTTAAATAAGTAGAAAGCAGAGCTTAATTGTATGCCTAAAATGAAAACGCACTCGGGTGCAGCAAAGCGATTTAGAAAAACAAAAAATCATATCAAAGCAGCAAAGGCGGGGCGTCGTCATTTGTTGACGAAAAAATCGCGCCTTAAAAAGCGCAATATGCGTCGCGGTCTATTGGTAAATAGCCGTGATATTCGCCATGTCAAATCATTGTTGCATTCATGATTGAATTAAGGATTTACGTATGACTCGTGTAAAACGCGGTGTAGTGACTAAAAAAAGACATAAAAGACTGTTAAAACAGACTAAGGGCTATTGGGGCCAGCGCAAAAATATTATCCGTCGCGCAAAAGAGACCTTGTTGCGTGCAATGGCGTACGCATATACGGGACGCAAGCTCAAAAAGAGAGATATGCGCAGCCTCTTCATTATGCGCATTGGCGCTGCCAGCAAACTCCATGAAATGCCGTATAATAAATTTATGCATGGATTGAGCAAAGCGAGCGTCAGCTTAAATAGAAAGATGCTGAGCCAGCTTGCTATTTATGAGCCGGATGCTTTTGCACAACTTGTTACGTTGGCTAAGCAGTAATGTTTGTTGACAGTGATTGATCTGCGTCAGTACACTGATCTTCAAAATAACGTAACGTTGCAAAATGTACGTGCATAAAAAAGGAGAGCGTATGGAAGTGTTGCAAAATCT
The DNA here is from genome assembly GCA_020050475.1 of Candidatus Babeliales bacterium. GTDB lineage: Bacteria > Babelota > Babeliae > Babelales > JACPOV01 > JACPOV01. The sequence goes on along the minus strand of JAGVKP010000066.1, from coordinate 3,135 downwards.
TGAGCGCAAGATAGCGCAGTTACTCGCCTTTTGTGGTGAATTAAAAGCTGAAAATGCACAATTAGTTGAACAAAATGAGCAGTTGTTAAGAAAATTGACAACCGTAAGCAGCCAAGAGCTTGATCAAGAGCGATTGAAGACCAAAGTTTTTGTTGATGAGCTCATAAAAAGTATCGATAACCTTATAGGTACGTCAAAGCCATCATGAAACGAGAAGCAAAAAAGTACACCGTTACTATTTTTGGTGAATCATATTCAATCGTGAGCGATGAGTCAGAGACGGTTCTTTTAGAATCGGTGCGGCTCGTTGATGAGCTTATGCGTGAATTGAGCGGTACCTTCAAAAGCAAAGAAACGCCGCGCATGGCGGTGCTGACAGCGGTTCAGCTTGCCCATCGCCTCTTGACACATCAGGCTACGATTACTGCAAGTTGCCAAGAGATGACTGATCGTATTGATCAACTACTTACATGCCAGCAGTGATTGCTCACCTTTCTTCCAATTAAGGCAACCGTTTTTAAGCGGTGCTGAGTCCTTCTCGCTTGCCTTTTTTTGCAACGTATCTTTCATACGTAGATACAATTTTTACCGTGCTGCTGCGGTAATATATACCGATAAGCAGCTGCTACACAGGAACAAATCGTATGGTAACCACTATTCCAGAAATAATGACATGGGTCGGTGGCTTGGGTGTCCTTGCCACAAGTATCATTTTATTTTTTGTTGCGCGCTCGCGTATTGCGCATGCAAAGCGTCTTTTTGAAGAAGCGCAGGCAATGGCAAAAAATAGTAAGCGCGATCTTGAAAATGAGCGGCGTGAATCGACGCTACGCTTAAAAGATGAGCTGCATAAGCGGCGCACTGAGTTTGAGCTTGATATGAAGCGCGAAAAAATAGAACTTGAGCGTTTCCAAGCAAAACTTAACAGTAAATATGAAACGATTGAAAAAAAAGAGCAACGAATCGAAGAAGTATCTCAGGAAATACAGCAAAAAGAGCGTAATCTTTCGCGTATGAGCGATCGCCTTTTGGTTAATGAAAATAAGATCAAAGCGGTCTACACAGAACTGATTGCCAAGCTTGAAAGCATTACCGGCATGACTCGTGATGAAGCGCGTAAGGAGCTTTATCATACGCTTGAAGAAGAAGTGCGCTTAACGAGTCAAAAATGGGTACAAAAAGTTGAAGAGGAGGCGCGCCAAACGGCCAAAGATAAGGCGAATAATGTCGTCGTGACGGCAATGCAGCGCTATGTTGCTGACCAGGTACCGCAACACTCTTCTGGCATCGTTCACCTGCCAAGTGAAGATATGAAGGGCAGAATTATTGGTAAAGAAGGCCGCAATATCAAAGCGCTTGAGATGGCGACCGGTATGGAGTTTGTCATTGGGGATGTTCCTGAAATAATTACCATCTCAGGTTTTAATCCGATTCGTCGCGAAGTAGCACGCCGCTCGCTTGAAAAATTAATTATGGATGGTCGCATTAATCCATCACGTATTGAAGAGACGGTTGCTCAATGCGAAAAAGATATCGATGAAATGATACAAGAGGTTGGCAAGCAGGTAGTCCTTGAGCTTAATCTGCAAGGGGTACATGATGAAATTGTGACGATGCTTGGCAAACTTCATTTCAGAACGAGCTTTTCGCAAAACGTTTTGATTCACTCAAAAGAGGTTGGCCTCTTTGCTCGTATGATAGCTGATGAGCTTGGTCTTGATGGATCGCTTGCTTTGCGTGCCGGTCTTTTGCATGACATTGGTAAAGCGGTCAGTGCTGAAGTTGAAGGGCCGCATGCATTAATTGGTGGTGATATTGCAAAACGATGTGGTGAGGATCCGTTGGTAGTAAATGCTATTGCTGCTCACCATGAAGAGATCGTGTTTGCCTCGATATTTAGCCCGATCATCGTGATTGCTGATACGATTTCTGCCGCGCGCCCTGGCGCTCGCCGCGAGACATTATCAGCGTATATTAAGCGCCTTGAAAAGCTTGAAGATATTGCCGGATCATTTGATGGCGTTAAAAAGTCGTATGCTTTGCAAGCTGGTCGCGAAGTGCGCATTATTGTACAAGAGGATCTGCTTGATGATGATGCAGCAGCAAATCTAGCACGCAATATCGCGCGCAAAATAGAGCTCGAAATGGCATTCCCAGGTCAAATAAAAGTGAACGTTATTCGAGAAAAACGTTCTATCGAATATGCGCGGTGATCTATGAAAAAAGTTAGAATTTTAATTCTTGGTGATTTGGTCGGTACGCCCGGTTGCGCGATGCTCCAAAAATATCTTCCGCGCTTGAAAGATCTTTATAAGATCGATGGCGTCATGGTAAATGGCGAAAATAGTGCCGAAGGCCGCGGCATTACGCCCAAAATTATGGCTTTTTTTAAGCAGAACGGGGTGGATGTTGTTACCAGCGGTAACCATATTTGGCACCAAAAAGATATCTATGAATATTTAAAGCATCATACTGATCTGGTACGCCCTGAAAACTTTCCGACTGAATGTCCCGGTAAAGGAACAACGTTTTTTACCGTTGCAGGTACTACCATCGGTGTCCTTAATCTTCAGGGGCGCGTCTTTATGCGCGAGCTGCTTTCCTGCCCGTTTAAAGCTGCTGATTCTGCCCTTACCTTTTTGCGTTCAAAAACGCCGTGCATTATCGTCGATATGCATGCAGAAACGACCGCGGAAAAAATGGCGATGGGGTTCTATCTTGATGGGCGCGTCAGCGCCGTCGTTGGGACTCATACGCATGTGCCTACGGCAGATGAACGCATTTTGCCGCAGGGGACTGCCTTTATTACTGATTTGGGGATGGCTGGTGCACGTAACTCAATGATCGGGATGAAAAAAGAACCGATTATTAATAATTTTTTAACGCAAATGCCAGCAAAATTTACCGTTGAAACGACTGGGCCATTTATTTTATGCGGTGTGTGGATAGAGATTGATGCAGAATCCGGTAAAGCGCTCAAAATAGAGCGTATTCAGATTGTCGATGATGAGATAAAGCTCTAGAAAAAGTGGATTGTTGCGTTCAGGTACTCTCCTGCTCTTCTATTTTTGCGCGCTTATTGCGCGACTTGATCTCTTGGATTGTTGGTTGGCAAAGGGCCAGAAGATGTTCGCC
>JAGVKP010000103.1 GCA_020050475.1 Candidatus Babeliales bacterium | reverse complement strand
ATTTCAGCTCTGGTATCGTTCGTGTGGTAAACGGTACGCGCCAGCTGCACAAACTGTTCGTCAAACTGCTGGTGAAGCTCTTTCATGCGTAACGCATCCTCGACGTCCCAGAGTTGTTGGTTAATCTGCACAAGGTGCTCTTTCAGGCTATCAAGCGTTTCGCTTGGCGGCACGAGTGAATGGAGTGTCTGCTTAAGCAACGAGAGCTCAGTGGTGATATTTTTAAGTTTATCCGGGTCAGATGTTTTGACTTTCTTGATTTCAAGAATAGTTATTTTATCAAAAAGTTCGCCAAACGAGATCGGTGCCGTTGGTTGACCTTGTACCGATACGTAAAAAGGATGCGTGCTGGCGGTCCATTCAAGTGGATAGAGATGCTCAAGAATATCGCGCTCTACGTGGCCAGGTGTTTCAAGGGCGGCAAAGCGAATGGTTTGCAGCAAGCAGGTGATCGGATGGGCGTTGAGTTGGCCGGCATTATCGATGGTCGCAATTTTTTCACCCTGAAGAATAATATTCCATGGCAACAGATCTTTGTGTGCCGATTTGGCAAGTGTCGTCAAATTCCCAATCAGGCTACTTGTCGTCGGCCACGCGCCATTGAGTGTTTTAAAGGTAATAAGATTTATACCAGCAAACCATGGTCGCTGAGTAATTTCAGCGCGCTCTTTTTTGATGAAGAGCTTTTGTGAAAAATTGCTCTCGATAGCATATGAGCAGGCGCTTTCTTGCGCGCTGGTACCGTAAAACCAATGCTTGTAGGCAATATTCTTTTTTGGGGTATGAAAAAGTATCATTTGTGCAAGGGCGCTCGGGTCGGTGTGTCGCGGCGTCTGTGCAATAACCGTACCATTTTTTGCTTTGAGGTACTGCTCTAATAAATAGACGTGCGCATTATGCGCAAAAACTTTATCGTGGGATGGGGGCGTCTCGATAGCGAGCCAGTCACCGAGATTAAAAAGAGCATCCGCTACGCGCTTCCACGAGCTGCCAAAATGATGAATAATATTAAAAGCCAGCACGAGATCAAAATGTTCACAGGTCGCCAAGCGTTCAAAATCGCGCGGGCTCATCTGCTGCTTTAAAAAAATTACATTCGAAAGTTGGTCATTTTTTTTGCACAGCTCAAGCAGCTCATCCGGCGTTGAACTTCCTTTGGTTGCATATCCTCCCTCGATCATGACGACGGTCGCCTGCGGATAATCATGTGCGATGCGCAGCGAAAAATATCCTTGCGCGGCACCAATATCAAGTACGGTAAAGGGGCGCGTATACGAATCAAGATGCGGGCGCAGTGCTTCATAGCGCGTTTCGCATTCGCGCGCGCCGTGCGAAACAATAGTCCCATTAATGACAATATCTTGGTACTGCTCAGCGGTAATGCGCTGTCCAGATAAAAAAAAGATGAGTATTGTGAATAGCAAACACCAGTTCATACTGCCCCCTTTAAGTAGTCTAGTCCCCGGTGCTACTCTATCAAAAATATGTGGCTGTTTGTCAATATTTTTGGCTACTCGTTACGAGCAGTTCAAGTTCAAGTGACAATTTTTCGATGACGCTGTGCCAATCACCAGGTGTCGGTTGGCGAATGAGCGTAGCGGTCGGGTACCACGGTGAATCGGTTCGGTCTTGGTGATAACGCCAATCAGCGGCATACGGTAATAATATAAAGACCCGTTTGCCCAGTGCGCCGGCAAGGTGGGCGATTGCTGTATCGATCGTAACAACCGCATCAAGTTCATTGATCAATGCGGCCGTATCGATAAATGAGCCGCGTAGACGATCGTAACATAAATCAGGCACTGTTACCGATTCAAAGCGGTTGAATTGCGCACTGCGCTCGATTGGATGCAAGCAGTAAAAATGAATATTTTTTTGCGCAAAAAGAGGCAATAAAAAATCGTGAGGCAGCGCACGCAGCTTCATCTGCGGATCAGGGCGCTGAGCTCCTTGCCAGCAGATGCCAACCTTTATTCCCGTCTGTTGAGCTAAGGTACTGCGCCAGTAAGATGATCTATCGCCAGCTGCTTTTAAATACGGGGTGACCGGTATTTTTTTTGCGGTTGTTATGTGCAAAATATGTGGCAGACTCCATAAATGGACTTCATAGTCAAATGCAGGAAGCTGATCACGATGGACCGCTGGGACCACGAGAGAGTATGATCCATAGTCCTGAAAATCGACGCATGAAACGCAGGCATCAATCATATGATTTTCATACAAAAATTGCACAATAGGTGCAAACGTAGTAATCAAAATTGAAGAAGCGCCATGTATCCGCAACTGCGGAATAAAACGCAAAAACATAAAAAGGTCGCCGTAGCCCCACGGAGGGGTGTGGACTAACACCGTTTTTCCCTCAAGCGACTGGCCGCTCCACTGCCGTTCCAGTGGGCTGACGGTTTTAAAATAGGTGTCGATGAGCTCGAAGCCTTTGTTAAAGTGCTCGCAGGCTAAATGCGCAAACGAAAGCTCAAGGAGCGCTTCATACAGTTCTTGATCTTGCGCATAGGCAGCGCGAAAGCATGAAAGTGCTTTCGAGTAATTTCCGTTTATCCGCCACTCTTTTCCTTGTTGTACGAGTGTTGGTGCATCAAGATCTGATAGTTTTTTGGTATCAGCTTGGACAGAAAAACAGAGCGCATACGCAAGGTACGTAATTGCGGTAATCAGCATGATATTCCTTTGGTATGCATAATGAGCTCTTCAAGATTTTTTATGACCTGACTTACCACTGATGCCCAATCATCCCGCTT
>JAGVKP010000127.1 GCA_020050475.1 Candidatus Babeliales bacterium | reverse complement strand
TTTTTTAACGATACGATAATTGATGGTGGCGCCTTAAGTAGAGGTTATCTGTGTACCGGTGTTTTAAATTCAGTATTTCAGTCCTGTACCATAAAAAATGTTTCGGTTGTTTCTAGCTTTACCGCTTTTGACTTATCATTAACAAGCCAAAACAATCTTCTTTCATCCGTCCAAATAACTGGTAATGCGTCAACGGGGGGTAACATGGTTGGGGTTCGGTATGGCCTAGGAAACGTTTTTGAAAATGTTTTGGTTTCGCATAACGGTAATGCAAGCGGTGGTTTTTTTGGTTTTGACAGTGCAACAGGTGGTAATACACGCTCATTATTACTGAATTGTAGCGCCACAAATAATAGCTTTGCGACAGTTAATGCATTTATCGTTGCCAGGTCATTTCAGCTACTCGATAGGTGTCAAGGGTCGTTTAATTCAGGAGCGTCTTCGGTAACCGGTTTGCTCATTGGGGGCGCAACTAATCTCACGATTCGCGATTCGTCCTTTACCAATAATGCAGGCCCAACATTAGCAACATCACTTGGTATTAACGGTTCATTAGTCAAAAATAGGCTTATTAATACGCTTGGATTTAATGGGTCCGTTGCATTGAGCCAGCGATAAATGCTGAAAAAAAGAGAGTTTGCTATGAAGAGAAGATTTTTTTGCGGTGTAGTATATTTGTTGAGCACTGCTGTCCATTTGTATGCAGTTGAGCTTACTATCTCCGCGCCCGGAATTTATACGCTCGAATATGATCTTTTCGTGCCAGCGCCAGCCCCTGATACGATCATTGTCATTAACTCAAGTAACGTGACGCTTGATCTTGGTGGTCGCCGGATCGCATTAAGTACCGGTGTGGCTGTCCTTAACGGTATTTTGATTAATCCGAATCTGACCGATGTTACGATTAAGAATGGTACGGTCGGACCACTCACGGGGCAGGGAATTACGGTGAGCGCTGGGTGCAGTCGGATTACTATTGAAAATGTTAAATGCCTGGAGACGGCCTTGCAGGCAATCAATATTACCGGAATTTTTGCAGTGGGCGGGAGTATAACCGATATTGTGGTACAAGATCTGTTTATTGAAGACTGTGGATTTAATCTGACGGTTTCGGGGCAAGGGGCTATGCAATTTGCTGTCTGCAATAGCCTAACGATTCAAAATGTGCACATGGTTAATTTACAAAACACGACAGCGCTCATTGATTTTGTAGGGCTTAGTACAGTCTTTTGTACTGCGGTATTAATGCGCAATATTTCCGTTAAAAGCGGAGTGGTGCAGGGCCGTTTTATTGGCATCAATGCGACTGTTCTCCAGGGTGCTCGGATTGAATCCTGCTCGTTTACGAATAACGTGGGGGGCGGATTTGTTGGCTTTTTGGCCAACTCTTCAACCGGATTGACTCTAGAAAATTATCTTGCTGAAGGTAACTTTGCCAATGCGCCAGCTCCGGGGTTTGTCAGTGACGGCATACGATTGGAGTCAACTTCTCAGGCAACTATCAAAAATTGTTTAGTATCAGCAAATCGTGTTCGTACAACGTTGGGAGGTGGTGAAGCGTTTTCTGGTTACGAATTCCTCCAGTCAAGTACCATTTCTATTGAGCATTGTACTGCTACGGCCAATGTCGGTGAACAAAATCAGTGCAACGGTTTTTTTGTTACGGGGCCGTGTGCTTCACTTAATTTTATCGGTTGTCAGTCAAGCTTCAATAGCTCTCCGGGGGGTAATGCAGCAGGATTTGCTTTTGTAGGAGATAGTGCCGTGTATGGATGTACGTTCCTCGATTGTTACGCGACCGGTAATGCGGGTAACGGTCTGGCCAGTTCAGCTGGCTATATTATTAATCCAGGCGCTACAACGGGCAATCGATCAAATCTTTTAATTAAAAATCAGTCATTTAGCAATAATGGTGGCACGAGTTATGTCGGTGTTGGTTTAGGATCGCAGCAGATTGTGGCTGCTAGTAATACCAACGGCTTGACTATTCCTTGGACTAATGTAGGTGCGCCGACGTAAAAAAAGGTATGCATGAAAGTGTTCTTATCAGAGTCGTTAAGATGGCGATTGATCATTCTTGCTGGAAGTTTCTTTGGTGCCGGTATAACGTTGCCGTCTTCGCTTACCATTTCAACACCGGGTCATTATCTTCTTGGTGCAGATGCGCGCAATAGCAGTGGGGCTACATCGATTATTCGGATTAGTAGCAGTAATGTTATCGTTGATCTGGCGGATCACATCATCAGCGCTGATGCGACTATCGGAGTAAGCGGTATCGTTATTGATACCGGCCTTACGAACGTAGTGATAAAAAATGGGACGATTCGCGGATCAACAGGTTCTGGTATTGTGGTAAATAGTAACTGTTCACAAGTAGCTATCTCTGGTATACAGTTTGAGCGCTGCGCGGGAGTTGCATTAGATCTTAACCGTCTGACTGATAGTATCGTGCATGATTGTTCTTTTACTGAATGCCCGGCAGATAGTGGTACTATTTCTATCATTGCACTTTTGCGCTGCCAACGAGTTGCAATCGCAAGTTGTACTATATCACGCGTTACGGTTCCCAACCCGTCAGGAAGATTCTACTGCGCGCTTAATGATTGCGTTGACTGCGATTTTACTGATGTAATGATTGTTGATAATGCTGATCAAGCACCGACTTTTTTCTATCTTGAATCATGCCAAACTATACGTTTTGATCGATGTGCCGTTCTGGCTAATACGCTGGACGCTACTGGTGATGGATTTTCTTTTTTTGATACGAGTAGATGCGTAGTCAATGAGTGCGTGGTGATGAATCAGATCGCGCAAGGGAGCTTTGATGGTTTTTCCTTAGCTGATTCGGCGAATAATAGTTTCAATAATTGTGTGGTAGAAAATTGCCAATCAGTTGGAGATTTTTTACACGGTTTTCGTATGCGTGGGCGGTGTACCAATACTGCTTTGCAAAATTGCTTAGTAAGAAATAATAGCGCGCGTTCTTTTTTATTTGGTTACTACGTTGAGACGACGATTCAGCTGGTGATGAATGCGTGTCAAGCGGTTGGCAATAGTTGCCAATCAGGGCGGTGCGCTGGTTATTTTTGTGAAGAGCCAGTAAGCGATTGCTCGCTCATAGATTGCTATTTTATCTCCAATAAGGGCGACAGTACCGCTAACTCGTTCGGCATCAACTCTCAAACGCCAAAATTTAATAATCTCTATTTTCGTACGATAGCCTTTGAAAATGGCACAATTGCCGCTAACCAATTGCGCAATCTGCCGACCGGATCGGTCACTATTCCCGCCGCCCCGGAAACTGATAATTTAGCACCCATTACTTTTTCTGGTACGAATATTGCAGTTCCGGCATGATCAAGCTGGTAACTTTCAAGGAGATGCGTGAGCAATAAATTTTGGTTACATATTTTGTCTTTGTTGTTTGGTTTTTATTCGCTGCATAGTAGTGAACTTACGATCTCTTTGCCGGGTATTTATCGACTCGGGGCTGCGATAGAGTTTGCGCCGATCGGAGCTGATAATGCAATCACTATTCTTTCCGATGATGTGGTGCTTGATGGTGACGGTTATTCGGTAACGCAAACAAACGGGACCGCCGGAGTAAACGGTATTTTTATTGCATCCGGAAGATCACATGTCGTGGTTCGTGGTTTTTCGGTGCGTGGCATGACCGATTCTGGAATAAAAATTGGGCGAGGATGCAAGCAGATTACGCTCAGCGATTCTGTATTTACTGAATGTCAAACGCATGGTATTCATATCGATGCAACGAGCGGCAGTGAACTTTTAGCAAGCAGCATACGCGGCTGCCATCTTATTGCGTGTGGCCAAAACGGTTCGATTGCTGCTTTCAATATTACCGCTGCGCGCGGACTTTTGGTTGTAGACTGTTCGATAGTCAATAGTCAGGCTGCGACTTCGTCTTTGTTTTCTTGTCTCTATATGCAGGATTGTGTGGGTTGTACGGTGAGTCAGCTTACCATCAGCGGAAACCAAAATAGAGATCAGCTGATAGGAATTCAACTGCGTATGGTAAGTGCTATATCATTCAAGCAGATTGCAGTTACCAATAATATCAGTGAAGAGACTTTTTTTGGTATCGTTTTTGATACTGCGGTACGCAATTCATTTACCGATATTTTGATTG
>JAGVKP010000011.1 GCA_020050475.1 Candidatus Babeliales bacterium | reverse complement strand
ATATCGGTCAGCGGTTTACTGACATAATCAAATGCAATACGCTTGGTTGCACTATGTTTTTTTCTTCGTTCATTTTTCATCAGTGCATCAGCAGGCTGATACCCAAACGACACAATGAGCATCGACAAAAGAAGGCCGAAAACTTGAGTACGTTTCATGTACAATTACTCCGTTGGCGATAGTTCCTGCGGTTTTGGCTCTACCGTTGCAATCAATAAGTTGACATTAATGGTCTGACCATTTGCTTGTTTGTACATCTCAACTTCTTTAGTGTATACGCGCTCATTTTGCTCAATAGCATCTAAAAGCTCCGCAACCTGACGCATATTGAGTTGAGCAAAACTTGCATATAATTTGAGCTCTGTGTACCCGTTATCTAACGTTTCGCGCGAGGTTTCTGGTTCACGAGTTTTATTTTTCTCTAATCCAAATCTATTCACAACCTCATTAAAATAACCACCAATTTTAAAATCTTTATCTTTAGCAAGGAGTGCATCGACTTCTGCCTGCTGTTTTTTTACCATTTCATACCGCTCAAGAATACCTCTCACCTCAGTACGCGATGCATTAAGCATCCTGCTTCGCTCCTTAAATCGAGCAATCGATGAATAATAATAGTAAAAAAGAAGCAAACAGATGAAAAACAGCGCACCAAAAAAACCACTCACCCAATAAAGAAACGTCCGCTCATCAAGTGATTCAATCTGCTTTTGAACCGGTTTGAGAAATTCCATCAGTGCATTACTCCATTTTTCTTGAAAAACAGCTTCTCGTTTATTTTGAGCTCTTGTAATGCTGGCACAAGAATAAAAAGACCTGATTCGCGTAGTTCGCGCTCTAAAATCTTAAGCGCATTAAAATCTTTTACTTCCCCTTCCAAGAGAAGCGAGTTGGCCGTGATGACCATGCGCTTGACTTTGAGACCAACAGCTTGTCGGTCAATAGCGGCACTTAACTCTTGCAGCGCTTGTAGAAATGAAAAACGTGTTTGACGCGAAAAGCCAAACCACAACTCTTCTTCTTTAACTACTTTCGCCTCAGCCTCTGAAAGCGCTTCTTTCAAAGATCGCGCATCGCTCAAATTAAGACTACTTAAGGTCTTCATTACCTCATTTTCACTCGAGCGAACCGTTCGGGCTACGGTACGCGTCTGCATATAAATAAATGCTGCAAGACCAACAAGTAATCCGATCGCTAATACTGCCGTTGTAATAAGCTGTATGGCAAATCGACCAAGTGAGGAAGGCGCAAGGTCATCCTGAGCCAGATTGACATCACGCGTCATTGGTGAATCAAGTGCGGTGGCTAAGCTGATCAGGCTAGCTTGATCTATTTTTTGACCTTGTAAGACTGAAACCACGCCATGTTGCAACAGCATATGCGGTTCAAAAACCATAATTTTTTTATTTAAAAACGTACCCGCTTGTGCCTGCATTCCCGCAATTTCAGCACCACTGCCCATAAGAATAATTCTCTCAATTCCTTGCGCAATCTGCTGCGATTCAAATGACTGCAACGTAAATTGAACAGTCTGCCAAAAATCAGCAACCGCTTTTTTTACTGCCTGCTCATATTCTTGATCATCATGTCGCTCCAACCCAAACCGAATAAGCTCTTCAAGCGCTTGAACTGGCGGTATACCGCGCTGGATAGCAAAAGCTTTTGCAAGCGTCACGATTCCTTTGGCAATAGTACGTACTAACTTCAGCTGCGTATCATGAAAAAGAAGAATTTTTGTTGTATATGATCCGATAGCAATGACAACTGTTACGCCACTCATACTACCCGCCAACGGCGTTTGCAAAATAAGAGCGCACAGATCAAAAACATCAACGGTGACCGCATGAGGAACAATGTGAGCAGCTTTAAAGAGAGCTAAATGCTCTTCAATTAATTTTTTTTGCACTGCCGCTACCATTATCGTGGTACCCTGCTGACCACCGGCCGACCGCGTCACAATCATATCAATAATGGCGTCATGCAATGAAAACGGAAGCGATGATTCAACTTCATACGGAAGTACCATTTTTATTTTGTGCTCATCAGCAAATGGCAAGACAAGCTCTTTAAATACCACGGCACTACTATTGAACGCCGTCTTAATAATCGACGATTTATCAGCGCGCTTCAAAACGCGCACCAGCGCTTCAACCACGCGCTCTTCGTATGGTCGCGCTTGATCAGCGTCAATCGGCTCATGAATCAATTTTTCGACGACGCGCTTTGAACCAGAGCATAAAACTTGCGCTGCATGGACATACGCCTTATTAATATCAATCCCTAATATTCGTTGGGCAACCAAGTAGTAGTTTCCAATCCGCTTGGGAACGAATAGTTCAATCATGCGGCAGCCTCCATCCCCTTACTTGGCAAACTTTCAAAAAGCGTCTTTTTTGGTCGCGTCTTTGGTTGATGCGCCGTCATTTTAACCTGAGCAGGCATGCTGCTCGCGTGATTTGAAGGTGACGCTTTCGCCACTTCATTGACTGGCGGTGAATACGCTGGCACCGGTATTGGTTGCGCAGGCGCTCCTATCTGCGATGCCGGTACAGTAGCTGGTGATTGCGCAAGCGGCGCAATGCGATCTTCAGGAATAATGCATGGTTGGTTGTCAACCTGTGTCGTATTATTTACATACAGTTTGGAACAACTGACATCGCACCACGGTGCTTGATTTTCTCGTGCAATAAAATTATCGACATAGTCATTATTTTCATCAGGCCGATCTTTGAAAAACCAACGATGAATGATATCGCGTCGCTCACCCGGCTGACGCATGATACGCATCGTTTCTTTAGCAACTTCAGATTTATCTTTTGAGTAGTTACCAATTCCGCCTCTTAATTTCGGCTCGATAATACGCGGAGAGATAAAAACAAGCAGGTTATCTTTCTGCTTTGTCTTGGTTTTATTTTTAAAAAGCCAACCAAGAAGTGGTATATCACCAAAAAGCGGCACCTTGCTCGTCGTATCGACTGCATTCGTCTTAAGTAACCCACCAATCGCAAGCACTTCCCCATTACCGACATTAGCATTGGTCTTAATTGTCTTGGTATCCCGTGTCGCACTTGAAGGATCGGTCGCATCCGTAAATGAGTCGACACTAATATTAATCTGCAAGTTGATATTACCGGCATTATTAATAAGCGGCGTGATATTGACCGTCAGGTTAGCAGTAACGTCACCTTCCGTATCAGTTTTTAACTGTGATTGCACTTCACCAGTTTTGACACGACGCGTTTCACCAAGCGAAACTTGTGCCTGATAGTTATTAACCGTCACCAAAAACGGATTCGATACGACATTTAAATGCACTTGCGTTTCAAGCAGCTTAAACATCGCCCATACACTGCTCACCGCATTTGAAACTGAAATAAGCGTCGCACCCGGCGTCTGCCCCTGAGCCAACTGAATCAAATTACCCAAAAGACTGCCATCGGGCGAAATAATTGGTGAAGAAAATCCGCCACCGACAGGAAAGCCGGATGTTTGTGCATTAATCTGATTGCCAAAAACTTGCTGATTTTTGTTACGAATTTGAACGCCAAGCTCACGATTATCAGTCGAAATGACGTTTACAATCAATACCTCAATGGCAATCTGAGGCTGCTTGACATCAAGCTGCTTAATGATCTCGACTACTTTTAAGTAATCCTCTTTTTCACCACTGATAAGTAATCGATTACCTGACGGTTCTGCCTGAAAGGTCATCGGCCTTAAATATTTATCACCATCGCGCACCCCGCCGCTCTGACCAGCCGGCGTATCAGCACCAAATTTGACCACCGCATTCAAAATAGTGGCCATATCCTCTGCCTTGGTGTACTGCAATTCATAGACATACAAGGGGGAATACGGAATTTTCAGTTCGGTATCTACGTAGTTAATAATAAAATCTTCAACCTTACGAATACCATCCTGCGTCCCTAAAATAATGAGCGTATTGGTGCGTCGCTCAGCAAATACGCGCGTATTATCAGAAAAATAGATTGCCGACGGTGTCTTTTTTGCCCCCAAAATACGCGCAGCTAGTCCGCGAGGATCTTCCGTCTTGGTTAAATTATCGTAAAATGCTTTTACCTCTTCAGCATCGGCATGTTGCAATTTCAAAACCGAAAGTGCTTCGGGCGAACTGACTGCATCAAGCTCTTCAATAATCTGCATAACTGAACGCACGTTCATTGACTTATCAACCAAGACAAATGCATTCAAATCTTGCAACGCGTTTAAGGTTGAAGTCGCACTCCGAAACGCATCGACAATGCCTTGTAATGTCGCCAGCGTACTATTGCGAATAAAGTAGATATACCGAATCCGCT
>JAGVKP010000113.1 GCA_020050475.1 Candidatus Babeliales bacterium | reverse complement strand
GTTCCGCATTCCTCACACCCAACCGGCTGATAAAATGTGATACCGGCAGCTTGTGCTGAACTGATACCCAGGCTATGAAGTTCTTGCGCCGTCGGAGTATATTTTTTCTTGCACAGGGGGCACAACGTTCTGACAAGTCGCTGCGCTAAAATCGCTACCACTGAAGACGCAATGAGATACGGCTCAACTCCCATATCCAAAAGACGGGTAATAGTCGCCGGCGCATTATTCGTGTGAATGGTACTTAAAACAAGATGGCCAGTAAGCGCTGCTTGAATAGCAATCTGCGCCGTTTCTTCATCGCGAATTTCACCAATCATGACAATATCAGGATCCTGCCGCAAAATAGAACGTAGTGCTGCAGCAAATGTAAGACCAATTTTTTCTTTCACCTGTACTTGGCCGATGCCCGGCATCTGATATTCAACCGGATCTTCCACCGTTACGATATTCACATCAGGCTGATTCAGCTCATTTAAAATTGAATACAACGTGGATGTTTTACCTGAACCGGTTGGTCCTGAAACAAAAAATATACCATTGGGGCGGGCAATACTGCGTTCAATGATCTGATAATCGCGTGTATCAAAACCAAGGTCTTTGAGCTTAGCAAAGGTGCGCGTCTTATCCAAAAGTCGTAACACAATGCGCTCGCCAAACGTAACCGGTAGCACCGATACCCGAATATCAATCGCTTTGTCGGCAACCTTGATCTCGATGCGGCCATCTTGCGGCATTCGTTTTTCAGCAATATTAAGATTCGCCATAATTTTGATACGTGAAGTAAGCGCTGCCTGCACACGCTTTGGCGGATTAAAAGTTGGGTACATGACGCCATCAATCCGATACCGAACACGTACTTCTTTTTCAAACGGCTCAATATGAATATCAGAGGCACCGCGCTTGGCTGCTTGGACCAAGATATGATTTACCAGCTTGATAATCGGCGCTTCAGCCGCCATCGTAAGGATATCTTTGTCATCGATTTCAGCAAAATCGACCGCCTCCGGCGCTCCCTTTTCTTCATCAAGCTCTTCAATCATCTGCTTGGTACCCTCAAGCGGGTAGTAGCGATTAATTGCATCAATAATTGCTTCGGGTGTTGCGATAACTAATGAAGCATCAGCCCCCAATAAAAGGGCAAGCTCATCAAGTGATTGGTAATCAAATGGGTCGGCGGTTACAATCGTCATGCGATCATTCAAAAGAATCGGCATGACCACATTTTTACGCAAAAATCTGACCGGCATTTTAGCAAGAAGTGACGAATCAGCCATCTTTTCAGTAATTTTTGCAAGATGATCGACACCCATAAAAGTAGCGTATGCGCGGGCAAGCGCTTCTTGGCTTATAATTTTTTGCTGCTTGAGATAAGCAATGACCGGCACCCCGGCCGCACGCGCAGCCTGCATTGCCTGCTGCAACTGCTCATTTGAGAGCGCACCCTGCTCAACTAAAATAACCTCGATCGGTTTTTGCATCACCATCCGCATGCCTTATCATTCTGATTGATACTGCTTGAACATTTAGGTTCAAGATACCATAGACGCCTCCGGCTTAATAGACTTTTAAGTGAGTGCCAAATACCTCGAACCTATGCAGGAAAAACAACCCAGCATAAAATCTATGTGCCATTAAGGCGTGGCTTCTGGACACTTTGAACAAGATGCTTGTAGATGGTTTCTTGATTTGTTTTCCCCCTAACAAATGAATCAAAGAACTCATCAAGATCAAAATTAAGCGGTCCGCTATTTGTGTCAAAGTCGATCTGCGATATATTTTCAAGACCGCTTTTTATCAGCTGTTTTGCACAATCTAATCTCTCAGCTTTCAGATGAAATAAACCGAGCTCAATCAAAGACTGGGGCATTTTTGGATCGCAGTCCACCGCTAATTCAAGATGTTCTTGATATCTGATATTATCACTATTTTTGAAATACCAGGCCTCTAAAAGATAGATCACAGCACGGCGAGCTCTATTTTTTTCATCCAATTTTCTGAGAAGGTTCATGGTTTCATCTGAAATACCACCATCCCATAGATCCTCTATATAGGCGAGCAGAACTACTGAATAAAAGTCCAATTTTATTGAAATTGCTTTTTTCAAGTAAGTCATTGAATCATAAAAATCTCCGATCGGGATGAAATAGCATGCAAGTGCATAGTAGGTAAGCGCTTCGATATCAGTACAGTCGACTAACTGGTCTTCAAGTTTTTTTTTAACGTCGTCAACAAAAATATTTTTAACTGATCGATTGATCTGGCTCGCTTTGTAAAGATTTTTTAACTCTGTGATAATAGCTTTAGTCATTTGGTCATATCTACGTAGTTACCGATTTTTCTATCAGCTGTTCCCATAAAAAAATCAAGCATAAGGATCCTGCCTTTCTCCACAAAGAATCTTACCGTAACAGTATTGCCACCTACATCAACAAGAAGCTGATTTGCTTTTTCTTTCAGTAAAGCGGCGTCATCGGCTTTCAGAATAATATTCGCAATTTTTTTGATAATATTCTCTTCAGATGATCCCAATTTTCTAATACCATCGGTCACATGCTTTTCTGAAAAAATATGTTTTCTCATCTTTTCAATAATATCAAATTTTTTAATAATTCCTTTGGCCGTTTTTGGTACATCAATCGAAAGCAGAACAGTATTATCATGCAGTGCATCCAGCGATCCACCGCTGGGTTTTGATAGGAGTTCGAGGCATATTATATTCGATAGTGATCACTGCTCTAGCGCTATCTGATTGCGTTTTTATGAGAGAGTTTTGCCACTAATTTAAGAAATGATCATATCCCTCAAGTTTTTATAAATAGTTTCACGACTTGAATTGCCTTTAATTAATGAGTCAATAAATTCTTCTATATCTAACGCAATTAGCGCAGGACTTCTGTCAAAATCAACTCTCTTGATCTTTGCCAAACCTCTCTCAATCAGTTTTTTTCCATAAACTGTCTCGCTACGCTTGATACACAAACAACCAAGCTCGATGAATGGCTGCGGAATAGTCGAATCAAGTCTACAAGCATTTTCAAGAGCACTAATATATTTTCCTTCATCATTGCCCTTAAAATACCAAGCTTTTAAAATCTCTATAACAGCTTGCCTTCGCGGATCGTTTTCTTGCATATCCAAAAGAATGCTAAACGTATCGTCATTTATTCCTCCCATCCAAGCATCCTCTAAGTAAGCAATAAGAATCACCAAATTAAAATTCTGCTTATTAAATTGCTTTCGTTTTTTCGTCTCTTCAATAATCTCATCAAATTTGCTCATCATAATTAAGTAAGACGATAAAATTTGATAGATAAGAATTTCGGTATCACAATTTTCAGCTTTAACAAAATGAGAAAATCTTAGTTCAAGCTGATCGACCGCTCCCCAGTCTATTTTCTTGCTGTCCTTGTTTTTCAGATAAAGAACTTTGCATTCTTCTATAAGCTGATCACGATCGCTCATAATCTCCAATCTATAACCTTACCTAAGTCTCTTTCGCTTAAGCCAATAAAGGCATCAACCATCCGAACAGCACATACTTTATCAATAAAAAATCTGATAGTGATCACTTGATCACTCATCACCGTTAATATCTCCATCGATCCATTCTCCAATAAGCCTTGCTGGTCAGCCCGCACAATGATATTAGCAATTTTTTTGATAATATCCTCTTCGGATGATCCCAATTTTCTAATACCATCGGTCACATGCTTTTCTGAAAAAATATGTTTTCTCATCTTTTCAATAATATCAAATTTTTTAATGATTCCTTTGGCCGTTTTCGGCAGATCAATTGAAAACAGGACGGTATTATCATGCAGAGCACCGAGTAATCCACCCCTTAGTTTTGGAGAAACAGGTTGTGATTCTGAATGCAGCGTCTGCATATCACCAGCAGGTACCGACATTTTGGTGCCGTCAGCAAGCTGTACGACGTTTTCTGATTGTACGCATTCACGCAGTTTACTCAGTGCACCATGGGTATGCTTAAACACTTCCTGATAAATAGACCCGAGCAGTTTGGTAGCACGATACTGTGCGTAAAGATTAGTGCCAGTTGCCGTTGCCTTTTTGATGCCATCGGGGGTCAAAAGCCACGCCGCTTGCTTGCGGCACTCCTGCCCG
>JAGVKP010000034.1 GCA_020050475.1 Candidatus Babeliales bacterium | reverse complement strand
ATAAAGTGAACATGCGGTATTGACACCTTCTGGTGTATACCCCGTTTCGATCAAAATTTGCTCAACGGTATGCCCTTGCCCAATCGCCCTGCCGACGCGTCTATTACGACTCTGTTCACTGGTACAGGTCAAAACCATATCACCTAACCCTGAAAGACCGTAAATCGTTTCTTGCTTGCCGCCAAACAAACGAGCCATCTGCATAATTTCATGCAGCGCCTGCGTTAAAAAAAACGCTTTCGTATTATCACCATACCCGGCACCATCAAGTATACCGATACCCAGCGCAATAACATTTTTCAATGCGCCGCCGATTTGCATGCCAATAAGATCATCGCAATAATAAACGTGAAAAAAATCGTTGGTAAGCAGTGCCTGAATTTTTTGAGCAATCAGATAGTCGCGCATGCCAAGATTTACCGCAGTCAGTTGCTTGCGCGCTACCTCACCAGCAAAACTTGGCCCCATGACAACCGCTGCTTGGACGCTTTCGCCAAACAGTTCCTTGAGTATCTGGACGGGAAGCAAAAGCGAATCATTTTCGATCCCCTTACTCAAAACAATCCATTTTTGGTGCGGCGCATACCACTTGGTACATCGGGCAGCTACGGCGCGAAAATATTTTATTGGCGTTGAGATGAATACATACTCAATTTCTTTATCAATCTGCTCAAGATCAACAAACGGCTCAATTAAATGACTTAAAGTAATTTCCGGCAGATACCGTGTATTTATCTGTATCTTATGAATATCCTGCGCGACGCGAGAATCGTTGCACCAAAGCTTGACCGGTATACCGTTTTCAGCAAGAACCGTCGCAACCGCGGTACCCCATGCGCCCTCGCCAATCATGAGTACCGTGTTCATATACCAAAGTTCCTTTGGCACTGTTCAAAACTTGCGCAAGCCGTTTGCAAATGCTCTTCAGTTATTTCAGGCCACATACAATCAAGAAAGTAAAGCTCACTATAAGCCGCTTGAAACAGTAAAAAGTTACTCATACGCCGCGCACCACCGGTCCTAATAATTAAATCAGGCTCAGGAATACCGGCCGTCCACAAAGCATCAGTAAGCACCTGTTCATTAATCTGCTCTTCAGCCAACAGGCCATTTTTTATTTTTTGTATTAATGATTTAACGCTGGATACAATCTCTTGGCGTGCACCGTAACAAAAAAGGAGATTAACTTGCAATTTCTTGCCGCCGCTAGTGCCACTTTCTAATGATTGAATCGTTTCACGCAAATTGTCAGGAAAAAGACTCCTATCCCCAATAAATTTCACCGCGACGCTTTGCCCACGAAGTTTTTCCAGTAACTCTTGAGCCTTGCTTATGAGCAGCGAAAAAAAATAGGTACGCTCAGCTTCTGACCGTTTAAAATTCTCAATCGAAAATGTATACAGTGAAAGATACGCTATCTCTTTTTTCAGACAAAAAGCGATAGCGCGCTGCACGGCATCAAGGCCATGTGAATGCCCAAGCGAAGGCTGCATTCCTTGCATACGCGCCCAGCGTCGATTGCCATCCATTATGATTGCTAAGTGGCGCATCATTTTCTCCACCTTTCCTTTTTACGCTGGCTTTAATTGGTATCGTAGTTGCGAAATTTTTTGTACTTGCATCCACCATGTCGATACCACGGTGTGTACAATTACCATACCGCAGGCATAAACAACCCGTTCCAACGGCACGAGTGGCATCAATGCCCAGAAAACTTCCGGGCTTAAGGCAAACCAATAAAGCCATATGACCGAGCCAACGGCATGAGCTATGAATGTACTGCTTAAAGCTACCCAAAAGAGCTGCTTCAGATCAGCCAAAATAATGGCTGCCGGAATCAGCCAATAAAGTGAAAACCACCAGGCTGCCGCGCCATGCGGGTGGCTTAAAAAAAGAGCACAACAGATCCCAATCAGCAGGAGCTTAAAGAGGCGATTCCCTGGCCTAAAAGATGCAGCTGCACAAAAGGTAGGAATGTGGTATACTAAGGGGGTGAATACAAAAGTAGATACCGCAACTGCACGTAACAAAAAACGTGCGAAAAACAAAGCAGTTAAGGCTGGCATACCAAGCCACGCACCGCACAACGGCCCCACAATATTAATCCCTGAAAAAATAAGATTTGATGAGCCTAATACACTCGTTACTTTAAATAAGCTCGCTCCATACAGTAAGCTTAAACTACTGGCAAACAACAAAAGGCCAGACCACGCACGAGCCATAATTTCTCCTTCAAAAGGAAACGAGATGATTTTAAGAGCGCCTATTTTCTTCGTAGTATATCCAAGAGCCTTCACGACGACAACAACGAAAGGACTCCAATGAACCGCTTTCAGGCTGTTATTTTTGACCTTGATGGTACCATAATTGATACCGAGCACATTTGGAAACGTGCGATAAAAGATCTTTTGCATATACGCGGCATCGCGGTATGTATACAAACAGAAGAGCTTTTACAGCAACGTATGAATGGCATGGCCCTCAATCAAAGCTGCTCGTTTTTAAAAGATCACTTTCAACTCCCAGACGCACTCTCAGTGCTTATCCAGGAAAAAACGGACCGCGCCAATAGTATTTATCAAAAAGAGGTACGATTCGTAAATGGGTTCCTTGAATTTTACGGGCAGGTCATCCAGAAAAACTTAAAGACCGGGGTAGCCACCAACGCGCATGATCTGACCGTAGCCGTTACGGAGAAAGCACTTGGCCTTTCAAAGCTTTTTGGGCAGCACATCTACTCTATCTCCTGCGTTGATAATAAAGGCAAGCCGGATCCGGCAATCTATCTTCACGCGGCAGATAAACTTCAAATCGCGCCAGAAAATTGTATAGCCATCGAGGACTCTGCGCACGGCCTTTCAGCGGCACGTAAAGCCGGCATGTTTTGCATCGGGATTAACACCTCCGGTAGACGAACAGAACTTGCGCAAGCACACCGCGTGATTGATGAATATCATGAACTTGATTTGGACCACCTTCTCCATCATCCCCATTAAGCAGTTGGCAGTCATTTAACTTTTTGCTGCCTGGTCCATAAATGCGCATTCTTGGCATCGGTGCTTTAGTAATGTTATTGCTTCATCTATATCGTCAGTCATTCGCATGAGGTCAAGTTCATCCTGCGTGATAAGTTTATTTTCAAGCGCTGAGGCAGAGAGCCATTTTAAAAGCGGTGCCCAATAATCAACCCCGATTAAAATGATCGGCGCGGTTTCCATTTTTTTTGTCTGCATCAGCGTAAGAACTTCCGCAAGCTCTTCAAGTGTCCCAAACCCACCGGGAAAGACCGCAAATGCCACCGAGTAGTTCATCAAAAGCCATTTACGCGCAAAGAAAAAATCAGTAATTAAATAATCATCCATCACGCACGGATTAATCGGCTCAAGATTATCAAGCCCTTTGACCGTTATTCCTAAAGTACGCGCCCGGTTTTTTTGCTTGGCCATCTCTTCGCGAGCGCCACAGCTGGCAGCTTGCATAATCCCTGGTCCACCGCCGGTAATAACCGAAATATGCGATTGTATCAGCGCATGCGCAAGCTTGTGCGCTTGTAAAGCATAGCGTGCATCCTGCTTGAAGCGCGATCCGCCAAAAATAGTGACAATCGGATGCGGCAGTTTCGATACTTTGTAAATGCCGCGCATCAGCTGCCACACCGTGCGAAACGCTCCTTGAAAAAGAACTAAATATGCCGCCAAAAGGCGACGCATTCGTTTCATGTATCACCTATTTGCTACAAAAGATTAATATCAAACAGTGAATCAAACGAAGCAAGTCGTGTTGCCGCGCGCCTACTTACTATCCATTGCGGCACGACACGCTGCGCATATTCCATAAAAAATTTAAGCCCAACACGATGTTCAATATTGCCATCCGGGTACGTAAACTTTTCAGGAAATGCTATACCAATCCCAAAAAGACGCGGCGCTATCACGCCTGAAATATCATCATAGATAAGCTCTTGTGATCCGTTGATGGGCGGCAAATCGTTCCGCTCAAAACCAACGGCATAAATTATTTTATTACATATCGGCAACCAAGCATCCAGCGCCTCAGCAGTATTAAAAATGCGCAAAATATTAACCGGTGGATTTTTTTCAAGCACATTTTTTGCCCACTGTGCAGTCGATCCTTTCAGGCCAGCCTCTTGATTTTGTATCCAGGTACCCATATCTGCGGTATATACGATCGGTTTTTTATAGAAATTAATAATTCTGCCCACCGGAAGCTCCGATAAAAAACGGAGAATAAGTATCGCCGAATGAGCGCTGCCGACAAGCGCAACCGTATCTTCAGGTCGTACCTGTTTTGCAAGAAGATCTTTATCAAGTGCAAGATCAAGTGGAATCACCTGCTGACAGGGATAGTCATATTCAATTGGATGAGACCCGGTCGCGAGCGCAACATAATAGGAGCTGATAGTAAGACTATGTGCACCAGCATCAATACCGATATGCCAACGATTATTTTCAAAATGCAGTGCATTTATTTTTCCCTGCACCGGAACTACCTGCCGTTTAAAGCATTCCGTAATATCCCGCAGAGGATCAATAATGACATGCAACGGATAGGCGGTCATCAAATCAAGTTTTTTAAGCTCATCAATTGCGGTTGGTGCACACTGTTGAAACGAGCGGCAGGCCTGCAAAAAGTCTATATACATTTTAGTGTGGGCGTTACCCGGGACATTATAGTAATAGTTTCCAAGACGACCGACATTAAATTCTGGATCTATCCAAGTTATTGACTTGGCATCAATCCCAAGATCAATTAAAAGACCAACGACTGCTATACCGGCAGGTCCGGCACCAACTACCGTCCACAAGGTATCTCGCGCAGCGACGAAAGCTGGGATAAATACCATAAAGGCAACCATCAATAATTTTTTTTTCGCCATTACTCAACTCCTTTGCTTTCTACAAGCTTGCAGAATAATAATCTACACATGCCGTCAGCAGACACTCAAGAGGTTGACGAAGGTAAGATCGTTTTCTTACAGTAAAGTAAATGAGTACCAAAAAGGAGAAAATAGCATGCAAAAGCTCAATCAACAAGAAGCAGATATGCTCACCCTGAGCATCGCTCAAATAGAAAAATGCATTTCTGCATGCCAGAATCTGGTAGATATGTGTTCTGTCAATAATGGTCCTGAATGCGCTGAAGCCGTTGGCCTGTGTGTCAAACATTGTAATGAATGTATCGAAGGATGTACCGAAGTAATGGCATGGTGTCAATCCCAGCTTGATATGGTTGATACATCGCGCCGAAATCTTTATGAAAAATGTATCAAGGTATGTAAATCAACTATTCAACACTGCTCAAAAACTATCGCTCAATGCAAAGCAGGCCAAGAAGGATGCATTCAACTGTGCCTTGATTGCATAACCCACTGCACCGCCGCTGCGCAAGCCTGCTCATCGCTTATTGATTGAATATTAGATGACTATACTTCGTGCTCTGCATGTATCAAGCCTCCTTGGAGTACTTTCTTGCTGCTCCCGATTATATAGCGGCGACTTTACTGATATTAGGACCGCAAACCTGCCTGATATCGGTAAAACGATTCCGCGAAGCAAGGGGGTCACCGCAATGCGTGATACCGTTACGTATTTTCGTGCGCAGAAAGATACTTTTGTAGTTTCCGAAACGGTTTTTTCGTATGGCTTGACTGACATTTTCGGCATCCGCATCACCCTACCAATAACTATTCTTGCCAAAAGAAACGATAATCGTTCAGCGGGGGCTAATGACTTGCAAACTGAATTAACCTGCAACATTTATCTCCAGCCTCATTTTGTCGTCAACATTTTGGGCGGATTTACTATACCCACTGGTAATTTTAATAAAAATCCCGGACTCAGCACAGGTTCGTATGATTTTACCGGTCAACTTACTTTTATTCATTCATCGGAACACTGGTATATGGGACATCGGACTAATTTTTTGCTCACACGACACCATCGCGATTTCAAAGCAGGAAACCGCTACTCGATTGAATTTGGATTCGGCAAGCGCATGAATTTCCATCCCAAATCATCCTCCGATTTTTATTTCATTGGCCAACTTAATATGATTCTCAATGAGCGAGACAAATTTCGGGATATTAAAGACGTCTCTACCGGACAAGCGGTCGTTTTTTTTGGTCCAATTTGCAGCTGGACTCATCCCAATTGGCTCATCGAAGGAGCATTTAGCTTGCCAATTGGCCAAAGTAGAAGCAGACTACTTCCCAAGATCGATTTCCGAACTCAATTAACGGTCGAAATAAAATATTAACACTGCGCATGATGAGGATAAAGCGTGAAAGCAAAAATGACGCACCAAAAAAAGATAGTTCTGATTGCGCTTTTGGTCTGCATAAGCCTTGCCTTCTATTTTACTCAGCAAAGTTCGTATGTAAGCTTTGCGTATTTCAACGAAATTAAAGACCAACTTTTAGCGCTCGCTCAACGCCACCCAATTCTAGCGCCAATGGTCTACGGTATTGTATATATTATTATGACCCTGATAAGCCCAAGCGCTGCACTTTTTTCGATGATTGGTGGATTTTTATTTGGTACACTCAAAGCAACTTTATTTGTCGTAATCGCAGGCACACTCAGCGCGTCCCTTGCATTTTTAGCGACACGCTACTTTATTGGCAACCAGATCCAACAAGCGTACGCTCATCATCTGGCGCGTTTTAATAAAGAGCTTGTCACCTACGGCATGTATTACTTTATTATTATTCGCATAATTCCGCTGCTGCCATTTTTACTCGTCAATATCCTCGCTGGCTTGACGCGTGTACCGTTCATGACGTTTATCTGGACGACTGCTTTCGGGATTATTCCCGCAACGCTGGTGTA
The DNA here is from genome assembly GCA_020050475.1 of Candidatus Babeliales bacterium. Taxonomy (GTDB): domain Bacteria; phylum Babelota; class Babeliae; order Babelales; family JACPOV01; genus JACPOV01. The sequence goes on along the minus strand of JAGVKP010000034.1, from coordinate 12,044 downwards.
TACTTTTGCAGGTCAAGAATTAAGCGCCGTCCGCTCGCCAAAAGAGATTCTGACTTTTAAACTTTTTTTTGCCTTCTGCGCACTCGCTCTTTTGGCACTCATTCCACTTTTGATACAAAAATTGATTGGTCGTAAAAAAGAATCTTAATCCAGCTTTTCATCTGTGTACAATTTGAGTTGATTTGCATTAAAGTCAGCAACCTGCTTTTTACCAGACCAGTAATTGTTGAAAAAGATTGCTTTCCCAATATTGTTATGAATCAGCTTTGTTCCACCATAGAGCATTGTCCCAAGTCCGACGCCCGCAAGGCCATCCTTAGGTAAAGCCTTTTTTGTTCCTGCTAATTCAGTACCAAGATCATAAAACCCTTTGCAAGCACAGGCAATCAACCCAAAACCCACGATCGTTTTAAGCAGTGCGCCACCTTGCACAAATAATCTATTTTTGCGGTCCTGCAGCTCAAGCAGATCAATGCGCTCTTTTTCGCTTTCAGCAAATGCGTGCAAGCATACTTTATCAGCCAACCTTTTTACTCCATCTTTCTTAGTTTCGTGCTCTTTATTGATCTCTTTTTTTACTCTTTTCAACTCGTCAATAAGCGCTGGTGTAATTCGTTCATGATTAAAAACGGTATTGATTACCTGAAAAAAAATTGAATTATTTGCGGGACTTACCACAAACGTATTTTCCGCCTCATTTAATTTTTTTTGTACCGTTGGCGAATCCATAGCAACTAAAAAACCGCTAAAAATCGCCTGCATTCCCAAGATGACTGTTAACTGCTTCATACCCCCTCCTTTTTTAGCATTATCCCTCCCAAAAGCATACCGATCACTGGAGAGCAAAAACCACCGTTTCGTTCTCGAGAGATAAATACGTCAGAAAAATGCCCTAAAAAGTGGCCGCGCAATTCAAAAAGAGTGGTAATTATTTTTCATATAGAAAGGCGGTTCTAAAGCTGCTAGACTAGTTAGTAAATAGCTTTATAACCGTTCTGCCAAAGTACCTGTATGTGCCGTAACTACCTAAAAGTTGCTCTTTTTTTATCTTGCACCTTCGCACGTGCAGAAATAGCTCTTGAAGACACGTTTGACCAAGAATCCTGGATCACCATTTTTGTCCACGGTATCATAAGCGTCAAACCGCATCTGACCCTCCCAAACATCATCCGCCTCATGAAAGATGATATCGCCGATTCGGTCTATGCGCGGGCCGTAGAGATTATTCGAAAAGACGACTTTTTTTACCAATACCATGCGATGCAGGGGCTTGGGCTTTTACCAATAGAGCTGTATAACTACGAAAAAGGGGCCGCAACCGCCGCTTTTGCTAGGACGTTTGACGCCATTAATCGCCTGGCAAATCCACACAGCGACGAGCATGCGTACTTCACATTTGGCTGGTCAGGCCTTTTAAGCCAAAAAATGTGGCGAATTGAAGCGGAACTTTTTTATGAAAACCTTCAGCAACTCATTGATTCTCATCGCGCTCAAGGGAAATTACCCAAAATACGCGTGATCGGTTATAGTCATGGCGGCACCTTTGCCATGCGCCTGGCGCTTTTTGACAACGGGTCATTTCACGTCGACGAACTGTGGCTTGTCGGGGTCCCCGTATTACCAGAATCATATGATTTTATCTCTCACCCTTTTTTTAGAAAAATTGACCATTTTTATTCATTAGGTGATCGTATTCAGCGCCTTGATTGCTTCAATCGCTTTTTTTCTGATCGTATTTTTTATCCCTCGGCAAAAAAATCACTGCCGGAAAAACTGACACAGATTCAGATAAAATTCAGGCGAGCCGCAGCATCCAATAAAAGATGCACGGTGCACCCCGAAGGCTGCAGGGTCAAAAATCGAGCCAAGATGAGAAATGCTGATCCAGGGCACACCGAACTTTGGTCGTTTGGGTGGGCACCCTCAAACTATCGTGAACGCTTTCCGTTAAATCCGCTTCCTACCACCGTATGCTTACCGTATTTTGTGCAGGCAATACGCGATGCGCAGATGCATGGCCAGCATTTGGCAGTTGAGGTATATCCTCATCTTGAGCAGATGGTACTCAATGCATCAAACAAACAATTAGAGTGCCCATTCATTCCACTCAACATTCTTGATATCTTAAAAAATGACGTGCTTGATTGTCGACCAGAGGATTACACCGCTGCTGCTTACTCTCAAAAGGTACAAGAAGCGATTGAAAAAGCGCAGCTCAGTCTCGCCTGCCGATAAAAACAGTGCATGTTTATCCGAGCAGTTTCCACAACGCCAGAAAATCATCCATCGTCATCTGTTGGGCACGGAGTTGGAGCGTTTTTTCGTCGATCACCGTCATATCAAAATGAGTCTGCTCCAAATTATTTTTGAGTGTGCGCCGCGGCTGCCTAAAACAAAGCTTGATAAATTCCCAAAAAGCCGGTTCGTCCTTAATAGGAGTGACCTTTGCTTTCGGTTTAAAATATAAAAGACGTGATTCAACCTTTGGTGGCGGCTCAAAAGCTATCGGCGGAACTTTATCTAACTTTTTCCATTCAAAATAGTGTTGAAAGAAAAGTGATGGATACCCATATCCCCTGCCGTGGTTTTTCAGCAATTTTTCAGCAACCTCCTCCTGTACCATAATAACCCCTTCTTTAAAAATGCTCCGATTTTTTTGAAAAAGGTGAAGTAAGGGAAAAGTAATCTGATACGGCAAATTTGCCAAAAGTGTCCAGGGCTTATCATTCTCAAAACGAGAAAAATCAACATCCAAAATATTTTCTTGAAAGATCGTCAACCGCTTATCTTTAATTTTTATCTGTACATACTGAGCCCAGTCGGGATCAATCTCAAAGACCCAGAGCTGCTTGAGTGGTTGATTAATAATCGAACGCGTAAGAAAACCGTCACCACAGCCGATTTCAAAAACAGAGCTTTGATCATTAAGACTGACCGCGGCTATCATTGAATCGACAATCGGCTGCCATCTTAAAAAATGTTGGCCATACTGCTTTTTTACCGGAATTCCATCAATAAATGGCATGCTTTTTTCGCTTTACAAGAGGTTTTAAGTAGTTTGAGCATGCCATAATGTTAGCAAAAATGATGCGCTTGGCCTACTTTAAGAGCGCTTCTTTGAAAAAATCAAGTTGTTCAAGCACCTTGCCAGCTCCCATAACGACGCACAAGAGTGGATTTTCAGCCAACTGCACCTTCAAGCCTGTTTCTTTAGAAATAAGCTGCGCGAGCCCTTTCAGTAAAGATCCGCCGCCTGCCATGACAATACCTTTGTCTACCAAATCTGACGAAAGTTCTGGTGGGGTATTTTCAAGAGCAACACGCACAACATCTACAATCGTGGCAATCGTTTCCAAAAGCGATTCATGCACTTCGGCACTTGTCAGAGTAATAGTCTTTGGTACACCAGTAACCAAATCGCGCCCCTTAACTTCCATGCTTTCATCAGTAATTGCTGGCATAACCGAGCCGATTTGAATCTTGATAAGCTCAGCCGTACGCTCACCAATCAAAAGATTATATTTGCGCTTGACATACTGAACGATTGCGCGATCCATCTCATCACCACCAACACGCACTGAACGACAAAAAACAACGTCTTTAAGAGCGATAACCGCTACTTCGGTAGTCCCACCACCAATATCGACAATCATGCTACAGGAAGGATCCTGCACCGGTAAGCCGGCACCAATTGCAGCGGCCATCGGCTCCATAATGGTATATACTTCGCGCGCACCGGCCTGTTTTGCCGAATCTTCCACTGCCCGGCGCTCAACTTGCGTAATGCCCGATGGCACCCCAATAATCATACGCGGACTGATAAGCATACGGCGATTACCGTGCACTTTTCTAATAAAATAGCGAAGCATACTTTCAGTCAGCTCAAAATTAGCAATTACGCCATCGCGCATCGGCCGACAGGCGACAATACTTTCCGGTGTCTTGCCCAACATCTCTTTTGCAGCACGGCCCGCAGCAAGTACCTGGTTGGTGCTTGCTTTTACCGCAACAACCGACGGTTCATCCAAAACAATTCCTCTATTACGTACGTAGACAAGTGTATTTGCCGTTCCTAAGTCTATGGCAAGATCAGTTGAAAAAAGGCTAAACATTTTCGCAGGAAAAAATTTCATGGTTATCCCATCGTTGATCAGATTTTTTCTAAAAACTCATTATACAGCCAAGTGAAAAGCGTTGCGTTTTGCTCACATTTTTTGCAACTAAAATTGACGTTGGCAAATCCCAGCGAAGCTGGACAAGTGGCGCGTACCAATACGGTTTACGTACGCGAGCAAAATCATAAAAGATATAAATATTTACATACTCTGAATTCCACGCAGAAAATTTTTCCAGTGCATTGAACGTCGCCGGCGGCGTCGGGCTTGAACGTTTATCAGTAAATCCATCTTTTAAATGAATCACCGCAGTATAACCAACCTGGCCTCCCAATCCGTCGCGAATATCTTCGACGCGCGCATATGGCGCGAATATGAACGTAAACCCTGGTTTAATTTTTAAATCACCAACTGCTGCACCAAAAAGTGGCTGCTCATTATTGATCGGTATGCGCTGCTCACTGGTTCGCGAAAAGCGCTGACTGAATTGCATTTGAAGCCCACCAATCCAATCCTCTTTGACTTCAACCTCGAGTTCAATATTTGCATAGACACCAAAAAAACCATCCCCACCGAACGGCAGCGAAGCGGGATTATTGATATTTTTACGATATCCGGTATTGATCAAAAGACCACCCGATACCCCAAAATCTATTTTTTTAAATTTGAGACAATATTCCCAAATTTTTCCGACACGCAGATAAAGATCGATATCAGAAAATGCTGTTTTGCTAAATTGAGTCGGCGTAAAACCAAGAAGCGTCTGCAGCTCGCGTCGGCGCTGATCAAGCAGAATTATTTGATCTTCCGTCAGTGAATACCGGCGAATAATTTCATCAGATAACGCAAAGCTGATACGATTAAAAACGTGCATGAAAAAAAAATTGCCGCCAACAGAGATATATTCGCTCAACCTTTGCTCACCACCAAACGCTATACCCTGTGCATCTATACCGCCCGAAGTATTATAAAAAATTTCTGAAAGCTGCGTAAAATCTGGCGAAAGCACATCCGGGAGACCAAGTAATACTGCCGCATCGGCTAATTTTTTTAGATCATACACGCTCCAAATTTCCGGAATGGAAATCACTTCATCTTCATCGCGTAATGCCGAATGACCCAACATAAAAAAAATGTCACTATTCGTGTATGTTTTTTTTTCTATGCGACGAGAGTAATTTTGTGGATACAGCGGAAAGTAGCGGTTGTCATACACCATCGCATACACACATGAATGAAGAACGCAAAAAAAACCAAGAAGTACAGTCTTGCTTTGTGCATGTATCATACGGCTACCATCCCGATTTTTTTTTGATGCAAAATGCCGACAAAATAAGCAAGGCTTGCTATGAAAAAACTGCTCTTAACTTTTTGTCTTTTTAATTATGTTTTTTTTATCACGTTTGTGCTCTATCATAACTGATTCTTCTTTTTTTTAAAGTGATTTATCGCGTCACGAACGCGCTATGAGTCGCACTAAAATTGACAAGATTACATCGCGATGTTTAAGCTTTCATATGTTTTCAAATCAGTCAAAATCGTAGCATGTCCATGAAATCAATGTGCGCTTTATAAAGGAGGGGTACATGAAACCATCACTAGAAGCGGTTGTTTTAGCCGCCGGCAAATCGACGCGATTCAACACGGGACGTACAAAATTGCTTGAGCCAGTATGCGGACAAGCGATGATTCTTTTTACCACGCAACTACTAGAATCTTTGGCATTAGAAACAACTATCGTCGTTGGCCATGAAGCAGATGCGATCAAAAAAACGGTCTCAGCGCATCACAAAGTTTCTTTTGCGCTGCAGGGTGAGCAGAAAGGAACAGGTCATGCACTGGCATCTTCAAAAGAACTTTGGACAGCCGATCATATTCTCGTTTTAAATGCTGATATGCCCCTTATTCCAGCATCATTACTCACACAGCTCATACATAAGCATCTATCTACTGACGCTACCGGAACATTCACTATAGCGCATGCGGAAAATCAAGCAGAGTTAGGTTATGGAAGAGTCATTCAAAATGAGAATAGTATTAAAATCGTAGAGGCTAAAGATTTCAAATCAACTGAACAGCATGATTGCTGTATTAATGCCGGCATCTATATTTTTAAACGATCGTTTTTAGAACAACATTTGATGAAGCTGAGCAGCAATAATGCAAGCAATGAATATTACCTGACAGATTTAATAGCCCTTGCAAGCGATAATCAGTTGCGTATTGAAACGGTCGTCGCTCCGTTTGACCAGATACGCGGCATCAATACCCTCAAAGAACTTTGGATTGCTGAACAGATAAAACGCTCAGAGCTTATTTGTCATTTTATGAACCAAGGAGTTCGCTTTTTTGCTGCGCAAGCGGTTCATCTGGATGTCAACGTTACGATTGGCAAAGGAACCACTATTAGCTACGGCGCTCACATTATTAATGGCAGCACTATCGGACAAAACTGTAGTATTGAACCATTTTCAATTATCAACAATTCACAGCTTGGTGATAATGTCACTGTTTTTTCTCATTCGGTCATCAATGATTCTACTATCGAATCAAAAAGTTCTGTCGGGCCCTTTGCTCATCTTCGTAATCGCACGCATCTTGAACAAGAAACAACGATCGGCAATTTCGTGGAACTTAAAGCGACACGCATGGCCCGCGAAAGTAAAGCAAAGCATCTGAGCTATCTTGGCGATGCACTGATCGGCAGTAAGGTAAATATTGGAGCTGGAACCATCACTTGTAATCATAATGGCATCAGCAAAAATACCACGACCATTCAGGACAATGCGTATATTGGAAGTAATACGACACTTGTTGCTCCCCTTACCATCGGAAAAAATGCCTATACGGCCGCCGGCTCGGTTATTACGCAATCGGTACCTGATGACGCATTAGCAATAGGTCGCGCATATCAGGTTAATAAGGAAGGATATGCTAGCAAGCTGCGCCATAAATTTGCGCAAGCTCACCAGGAGCAAACTGCAAAAAAAAATGAACCGCCTCTTTCATTCATTGGTGCATTAAAAACACACCATGATTCAACTCTAACCGACGCGACATGATACGATTTATACACACTGCTGATATTCATTTTGGTGTCGAAAATTATGGCGTTATCGATCCGCAGACTGGCATTCATTCGCGCTTACTTGATTTTGAACGCGCGCTCACCTTTTGCATCGATTATGCGCTCGAAAAAAAAGTCGATTTTTTTCTTTTTGCCGGAGATGCGTATAAAACAACCAATCCAACGCCGACACAGCAGCGACTTTTATTCAAATGTTTTTTGCGTTTGCAACAAGCAGGCATTCCATTAGTAATCGTGGTGGGCAATCATGACAATCCGCTCAGTTTTGGAAAAGCAAACACGCTCGACCTTCTTAATGATCTACCACTCGAGGGTTTTCATGTCATTGCAAAACCGCGCGCTTTGGTATTGCAAACCAAAAATGGTCCCGTAAACATTGTCGGCCTTCCCTGGCCCAGTCGAGCTTCCATAGCTGCAAGTCAGCAGCATATGTTTAAATCGGCAACACAACTTACAGATTATATAGCGCAATCAACCATTAGCATTCTTGATCATTTGATTACCACTATTAATCCTGAATATATTTCGATCCTGACGGCGCATTTAACCGTTAGCTCAGGCATTTTTTCCGGCTCTGAAAAACGGGCGGTGTACGGAAATGATCCACTCTTTTTGCCTTCGCAATTAGCGCGTCCGCCATTCGATTACGTCGGACTGGGGCATTTGCATCGGCATCAAAATCTGAATGCTCATGGCTATCCACCCCTTGTCTATTCCGGCTCTCCTGAAAAAATAGATTTTGGTGAGCGCAACGACATTAAAGGCTTTTGCGATGTCAAAATCGAAAAAAAAGGTGAAGCGCGCTATGAATTTATTGAGATTCCGACACGCCCTTTTATACAAATTGACGTTCAGCTGAATGAACAGGAAGACCAGACGACACAAATTATTACTGCTCTAAAAAAAAGACAGATTACCGATGCGATCATCAAAATCGTATACTACGTACCAGCATCGGTAAAAGATACGGTCGATCTATCGGCAATCCAAAAAGCTTGTCAAGATGCCTTATATGTAGTGGGAATTATCCCAGTCCATGAAACAAAAAAGCGTGAGCGGCGCAGCTCACTCAAAATTGATATGGATTTGCCGACACTGCTGGAGCTTTATTTTCAAACCAAGCCTGAATACCAAAATCAAAAAGACCGGTTGATCCAAAAAGCACTCGATCTGCATAGCGAGCTTTTAAGTCACGAACTCTATGAAGAATCGAAAATATAATTAGGAAGCTACGAGCGGCTCTTGGCCATCGGTCTTAAAGTAGACAATAGAAGCAGAATCAAAAAGTTTCTTTTTATAGCTGCCGAGCATCTCCTGCGCTTTTTGCTGGCGCAGTTGCGCAATAATCTGGTTGTACCGTTTTTTGAGCGAAACTAATGTTCGTTTTTTAAGCGCTACGACTCTAAACAGTTCATACCCACCGGCAACAGGAAGCGGGTCGCTTATTGTGCCAACTTTGCACGCAAAAAGTGCCTGCAGATGTTCTGCCGCCTCGCTTTGTTCAAGCCAAAAAGGCGTTTCCCACTCAACCGCCATCCCTTTTGCAGTTTGTACAAAAAGATCTATCTGCTTTTTAAATTCGTCCCGTGCCAATGAATTTTTAAATGGAATAAAAGTACGTTGAACCTGAAGGCGCGCATCTTTGTAGGTCGGGTTTTTTTCATAGTAGGCAACGATCTCAACTTCAGGTATGACAATCGTCTGCAGCTTCATTTCATACATATAGTTTATCGCGTACATTTTTTTCAGCTCTTTGATACCGGCCTGCAGCGTGTACCCCGATTTTGCAAGAATTTTTTCAAGATCGCTCATCGACCAATTATTTTGGCGGCACAAACCGTCGATATAACTGTTAACAATTGCATTATCAAACGGATCCATTTTTTGCCGTTCCATAATCTGAACCCAATCTTGATACATGAGTTCATTAAAAGCAAAAGATTCCAAAGCGTCCTCACCCGGGCGTATACCAACGGGCATCAGCGGCTGCTTATAGCGATCAGAATGGCAAAATATACAGCTCCGCTCCGGTCCATTTACCGTACAGGCAATACCATCAAGCGCTATGCGTGGGCCAATTTGTTCATTTTTTATACTCGCTAATCCGGCACGAAGAGGGAAAATTATCAAAAGCAGAAGATAAATGGATCGATTCATAAGTATCTCTATTTTAACCAGAAACTCAAAAGGGCATCGTTCAGATGCCCCTTTGAAGTTAGATTACCTTTTTTGCTTTAAATCGCAAGATGCTTTAAGCCCCTTGAATGGCTGCTGGTGCATTAGCCATGACCGGTTGCTGTGGGTCGTTGCTTCCTTGCATTTGGCCTTGGCTTTCCATCATTTTGTTCATCTGCTCTTCTTTGCTTTTTTTACGTCGATCAAAATAATCTTTATTTTCAACCATTTTGAACTCATTTTTGAGTTTTTCTAACTCAGCGGTGAACAGTTCAGCCATCTTTTGCTGCTGCAAAAAGCCTTCAAGGCGCTGCTTGATCTGTTCAAACGGCACATATTGTGGCTCTTTCTTGGCAGTCGCTTTGACGACGTACGTCTTATCTTTCCCTTTGATCATCTGGGTCGCAGGGAACTTGGTCATCGCGACTAACGCATCACGCACCGGCCCTTCAACTTCGTAACTCATTTCGGTCACTTCTTTGAGCTCTTTAGCTGGCAGTTTCGCCTCGCGAGCTTTTGCGACAAAATCGTTCTTGCCGTCTTTAACCAGCGCAAAGAAGTTTTCCGCTTCATCTGGCTTTTCAAAGCTCAGCAGCATAGCAGATATACCGCCACGAGAGGTCATAAGCTCCGGCGTCGTTTTTTTATTTTCATCATAATATTTGCGCACCTCAGCTTCAGAAATTTTTGCTGGATGCTGTTCTTGGAAATACTTGATAGCCAACTGGCGCTTGCCAAAATCCTGGATCATCTGAAGATCCTTTTTATAGCCGGCACCCTGATCGATACCATTTTTCGCTATCCATGCTTGCAAAAGCTCTTCATTAGCCATGCTTTTGAAAAGTTCCGTCTCAGCTTCTGGCATTAGATTGATGAGTTGCTTGAGCTGAGGCTGCGCATCAAGCACGGTATTCATGTAGCTTTCAAACCGGTCAACCGTTATGCGCGGATGGCCATCAATGGTTAAAAGTACTTCTCCACCAGATTGGGTATCAGCCATTGCACCGGAACTATCGGCAACTTGTGCGCGATCAGCCTTTTCCGTTTTTTTAAAAAGATCACATTGTGGCAAAATAACTAACAAGGAAACTACCATGGCCCCTTGGATTGATCGAGAAATACGCATTTTTACAGTGTCCTTTCTTTTGAACATATTTTTTTATTCGAGTAGCGTACCACAGTTCAAAGCCGGTTGCAAAATCAACAAGCTCGTGCCGCAACCACAGCATATATCGCTTCAGCTTTTGTATGACGAATAATCACCTGCGCACAGCGCTGCAAGGTAGCCCCGGTAGTCATTAAATCATCAACAAGCAAAAAACGGGCGCCTGTAAACTTTTGATCGTTCAAAGCAAGAGCAAAAACATCGGCAACGTTGGCAGCTCGTTGATCAATAGCCAACGAAGATTGAAACGGCGAATGTTTAACTCTTTTAATGAGCGAGATGACCGGCTTGCCACTTTTTGCCGCGATTTTCTGCGCAATAACTTCAGCTTGATTGTATCCCCGCCAAGCATAGCGGCGCCAATGAAGCGGTACCGGAACAATATAATCAAATTCGAGAATGCTCACCGGTGTTCGCATCCAAATGAGTTCCCCAAGTGAGGCGCTCGCCGTGCGATGACTCCAACTTTTGGCAATGATCAGCTGTTTAAGTGGCTCATGATACGCACCAACTGCAAAAACTGGCATCTGCTTGTTTGCAGTAATTGAAAGCTGAACTGAGACAACGGCCCGCAGTAATTGCTCACATTCAACACACCAAAATTTTTTGGGGTCGATGTAAAAGATCCCACACTGAATACAGTGCGGCGGTATTGCCAACTGTTTTAATTGATGAATAAATGAGCTGAATTTGGTAAGCATTTTACAAAAAATATCGTAACAAAATATTTGCGCATATACCGGCGCAGATATCATCAAGCATAATCCCCCATACACCGGGCATGCGCTCGCACCACCCGATAAAAAATGGCTTAAAGATATCCAAAAGCCGAAAAATTACAAACCCAAGCACCATCGTTTTAAATGAGCACGTGACACCATAAAAAGTTATGAGGCATCCGATCACTTCGTCGATTACCACTTCGCGCGGATCATGGCGTTCAAACCACGGCAGACTGCTGTGTAAAATCAAAAAAGAGGCGACGATGCAAAAAGAAAGACACCAAAGATAATTAAGCTTTAATAGAGTGATGAGGCAGACAAACGGTATCGTAATGAGTGTTGCAAGTGTTCCTGAAGCGGGCAAATAACCGATCTTTGCAAGCGTGACAATTCTTTGTGCTAATATACTCATGCTGCCTCACTAAAACCTTGATACAGCATAAAAAACGCACCGATGACAATCGCGCAATCGGCAATATTAAATACCGGAAATTGCCAACCGCCAACCGTAACCGCAATGAAATCAATGACTCCACAATAAATGAGGCGATCTGCCAAATTACTCAAGCCCCCTGAAAGCACGAGCACCTCTGCAATAATTGATTGCCCTGCTTTAAAACGCACCCAACTATACGCAAATAATATTAAACAAAAAAAAGCAACCGCGCAGGTGATAATTAACGAAACATGCCAACTGGATTGGCCAAAAAAACCCCACGAGATACCGCGATTAAAAGTCTTTTCAAATGCCAAAAACGAATTGATGTGCACCGCATCTT